>JALSZZ010000284.1 GCA_027075825.1 Mariprofundaceae bacterium
AAATGCCATGATGATATTCAAGCGAATGCCTGCATTCATCATACTGCGCATGGGTACATGTCCTGAACCAAAAACAATGGCATTTGGCGGTGTCGCTACCGGTAGCATAAAGGCACAGGAAGCAGACAGGGTGGCGACGAGCAGGATATAGGTGGGATCAAGCGCATTGGCCAGAGCTGCGGCGGCGAGTATCGGCAACATGACCTGGGTGGTGGCTGTATTGCTGGTGATTTCGGTCAGGAAAGTGATGGTCAGAGCGATACCAAGCATCATCACAGGCAGCGGTACAGCTTGTAAAAACTGCAACTGGCTGCCTATCCAGCCTGAGAGGCCGGAGCTTTGCATGCCATAAGCCAGTGCAAAGCCACCACCAAGCAGCAGAACGATATCCCACGGCAATTGTTTGAACGATGTTGTGTTCAGGATGGGTTTGTTGTCTTCAGTACGGAATAAAAACAGTAAACCGGCCATCAGAATAGCTACCGTACCATCATCAACGCCTTTGTAGGGAAGCAGGGTATTCCATCCGGGGAGATCGAAGCTCTCGGCATGGATACCTTTTCTGCTCATCCATAACAGCGCTGTCAGAGCCAGTATCCAGCCCACCAGTTTTTCTTCGCGTCGCATCAAACCCAGTTTATCCAGCGAGCGGTTCAGTGCAGTGCCATCAGATGCCTTCCAGGGTATCCGGGCAATCCCTGGCCCCAGTACAGCGAACAGAACGGTCAGTCCAATAATAACCATAGGAATACCCACCATCATCCATTCAAGGAACGAGGGGGCGATATCAGGAGCTGCAATACGCATGTTTTCGAGAAAGACCAGATTGGGTGCTGTGCCGACAGGTGTACCCATACCACCGATATTGGCTGAATAGCCGATAATCAACAGGAAACTGGTTGCCATCGGGGCAATATTTTCAACCCCGTGTTCGTCCATCAGACGATGCAAGAGTGGGAGAGCGATGGTGACCATCAACATGGTTGTGGCCGTATTGGAAATCCACATGGATAAAAAGGCTGTGGTGACAGAAAAACCCAACGCCAGCTGGAGCGGACTGGCATGCAACCTGGCCAGCATATTCAGGGCAATGCGTTTATGCAGGCCGCTATTTTCCATGGCACGGGCAATCAGAAAACCACCAAGAAACAGGAAAATAATAGAGTTCACATATTTGGGTGCGATTTCTTTTCCGGTGGTGATGCCGAAAAGCGGGAAACAAACCAGAGGAATCAGGGCGGTGAGTGCCAGTGGTACACATTCGGAGATCCACCAGATTGCCATCCATGCTGCAATACCCAGCATGGATGCCGCTTCCGGGTGACCGGGAATATCCACCATGGTTGCACACAACAGTGCCACAACGGGGCCGGCAATGCGGGCTATGAGGATATGACTCATGGTTTGAAGGTGCCGTTCATCCGTGTTGTCGTCCAGAACCACCATGCCACGCGCCAGGCATGCGGGATTTCATGCTCAGCGCGTTTATAGTATGACTATCTGTATGACTACCAGACATGTCACCACGCTAGCGCGGCAACATCATGCGTCCAGATTGGAGAAATACTCATCTGATAAATTCTGGTAAAGGCAAGTATCCCCGAATTATGGACTTAACAAGCAATGTCTTACGCCTAAAATATGCCATACGCATTTAAAACGTCTCGATTAAAAATTGATTTCTACCGTTTTCTTTGGCGCGATACATAACAGCATCGGCATCAGAAATAACCTGCTCTGGTGTTATATCCGGTGTGGATGGATAATATGCTATCCCTATGCTTACAGTCATAAATTTTGCTGTCGGCGAATAATCGTGAACTATCTTCTGTTCAGATATGACATGGATCATTCGTCTGGCAATCCGTTCAGCCCCGTGAGCATCGGTATTTGGCAAAACCAGCACAAACTCTTCTCCCCCGTACCGGGCAGCGAAATCACCTTTGCGGATGACTGTCCGGCGCAAGCAATCGCCAATTCGGCGTAAACATTCATCGCCCGCCTGATGGCCATAATTGTCATTGTATGCTTTGAAATGATCGATATCCATCATCATAACCACAAGCGGTATTTGATCACGCTTGACCCGGTAAATAACATCCACCAGATGAATGTCCAGATAGCGACGGTTATATAGGCCGGTCAGCGAATCTGACAAAGTAAGATGATTGAGT
>JALSZZ010000285.1 GCA_027075825.1 Mariprofundaceae bacterium
CCTGAAAAAACACCTGAGCGAAGAACTGGCCGCAGCCTTCATGATTCACAGCATAGGCCAACGCCCCCACACCACCTACGCCCTGAAGCTACCGCCTTCGGCGATTGAGTTTATTGGAGGAGAGGAAGTATGAGTAGTAAACACTGCCGCCTGACGTATGCGTCCCATAAGACCTATACGTCCTGTAGGACTTATACGAGGAACAGGAAAGTCACCCGATGAGCAAACAATACATCACCCACGAATATCAACTCTCCTTTGCCACGCCGGCCTTTCTCGGTGATGCCAGCCAGAAAGGCGCGTGGCGCACGCCGCCATTCAAGGCATTGCTGCGCCAGTGGTGGCGCATCGCCGCAGCAAAAGACTGCAACTATGATGTGAGCGAACTGCGCCGACGTGAACACGCCCTGTTCGGTAGTGCCGCCGACGACAAAACCGGCGGTAAAAGCAAGGTGCGCCTGCGGTTGAGTGAGTGGAAAAGCGGCAACTTAAGGCAATGGCCACAAAAAGGCTTTTCACGGCTGGATGGTCAGGTCAATGCTGATGTGTATCTGGGATATGGCCCAGTGGCTCCCCCCAGTAGGAAAAAAGGCATTGATCATGTTCATCTTGAGCATCCACCTGCTATTGAAACGATAGAGCAAGCCACGCTTCGCCTGGCACTGGTGGATGCCACTGAAGAGAAAGAACAGGAAATCGCACACGCTCTGCAATTGGCGGCATGGTTTGGCACATTGGGTTCTCGTAGCCGCAATGGCTGGGGTTCGCTGACGATTTCACATGAAGAAATCAAGCCATTTCCCGAAGATCAACGGGATTTGCAGCATATTGCGCTGCCTGTTGAGCAAGCACTGCAACGCGATTGGGCACATGCTCTGGGTAGCGATCGCGATGGATTATTGCTGTGGACGGCGTATGTCGAAAACTGGAAAAAGGCGGTCAATCATCTTGGTTTGTTACGCAAAGAAATCCGCAAAGTAGTCAAAGAATTCAACGGATGTGAAATGAAGGGAAGCTTTTTGCTGGGCTATCCGTTAACCAAAGCCAGGGCGTATGCATGGCAAGATGAGGCGCGATTACCTAACCAGTTGCGCTTCAAGGTGTTACCTGATCAGGAGGGGTGTTTACTGTGCGTGGCGCATTTTCCCTGCACCGTACCAGATAGCATCTGGAAGAAAAATCAGGAGCGGGCGAAAGCATGGGTGAGTTCCAATCAACTACACATCTGGCAACAAGTCCACAAAGTGCTGGATGAACGCATGCAACGCCTCGGAGGTCTGTCATGAGCAATGAATCCATCTGGCAGGCCAAACTGGCTGCCCGTATTCACGACCCTGCGGAAAAAGCGCTGGTGTTGCTGCGTGATCCGGCAGGGCATGAAGGCGGTACGGTGCGCAAGCTGCGTGAGCAACTGTTCCCCGATGAGACATGGAGGCCGTTTCAGAATATGGTCAAACAGGCCGATCACTGGGCATCTGCTGCTGACAGACCGCAGTTTCCCATGGATGGTGATCGCTATGCGGCCTGGACGCAGGTACGTTTTGCTGATCAACCGGAGATCAAGCATCCACTGACAGGTGAATCGTTCGATCCTGGCACGCTTCATGAACTGGAACCGGCAGCATTAAAAGCAATATCCACCGACAGTTTTGCCAAACTGGTGTATCGTGATGGCGATGTCATTGCCTGGAAAAAAACGGCGCTGGCGTTCTGGCGTTTTGGCCCGGAGCTGGATGCCAAAGGGCTGAAATTGCTCTGGCAACTGCTGCCTGCCGATACCCGCGTGCCGGATCACACCATCTGGTCACATCTTGATCTGACCAGCGCACTGGCGGGCGCAATGGCCGGAGATGAGACGAATACTCCCGCTTTGCTCACTGTCAGCTTTGGCCCGGTACAGTCGTTTATCGCGCAGGCGCGTTCTACCTCCGATTTGTGGGCAGGTTCGCATCTGCTTTCGCGTATGGTCTGGGAGGGTATCCGCGTCATATGCGAACGCCTGGGGCCGGATGCGCTGCTTTTTCCACAACTCTTTGGCGTGCCGCAGGTGGATGCCTGGATTACCGATCAGCTTGGCGGCTGGCCACAAGGTGTTGCCAAAGCCGACTGGCAAAGCAAGGGCACGGATGCCAATCCGTTGTTTGCCGCTGCCTTGCCGAATCGTTTTGTTGCCATCGTGCCTGCGGCGCAGGCGAAAGAGATCGCCGAAGCTGTCAGGGATGCAGCGCGCAACTGGGTCATGAGGCAAGGCGAAATCATGCTGGATCGACTGCTTAAAAAAGCGGAGATCAGCGATGCGGGCAATGCTGTCGAACAAGTGCGACGGCAACTGGCCGACTTCCCCGAATGCCACTGGAGCGCTGTCCCCTGGTCACTGGCTGGTGAAAAGAACGGCGAAGTTCAGACCGATGGTCTGCGTGATGCGCTGGCTGTTTTTTACCCTGAAGCTGAGGCGAAGAGCTTTTTGGATGGCAAGGCATGGAAGCTGCTGTCCAAAGACATCAAGGTGGACGGCCACTGGTTTTATCGTCCCAACGCCGGAGTGCTGTATCCGCCACTCTACGATCTGCTGGAGCGCACGCAGGCATCGGTCAAAACGATGCGTCCGTTCTCGCCGCAATGCGAGGAAGGTTATCGCTGCACATTGTGCGGCGAGCGCGAATGGCTGACACCAGACCGGGCTGATCTGATGCGTCCAGCAAAGAAGCGTCAGGCTGTATTGTGGCAGAAGCTGCCATCTTCCTGGTCGCGCAAGGGCAAGGAGCATCTTTGCGCTTTGTGCGCCCTCAAGCGGTTGTGGCCGACGCTGTTTGCCGACGAAGTGAAGCAACTAACCGGTAAGGAGGATGTGCCGCGTTTTGTAGTATCCACCCATACGATGGCTCTGGCAGGTGATTTGGCGAAAAATAAGGATAAGGACATTCAGTCGTTAAAACCTTTGTTTGAGAGATACAAACCGGAACGTGTCGCACTACCAGCTAAGCTCGCAGCAGATATGAAACAAACTTCCCGTGACCTGGCATATATCCCGGGCTTGCTGGATGCTGTGTGCGATGATGATGAACGGCACGCGGTGGAGTCAGAACTGAAGGAATGGCTCGGTCACAAGCCGGAAACCTATTACGGCTTCATTCTCTTTGATGGCGACAAGATGGGCGCATGGCTTCAGGGCAACGAGGATTTCACCAAACGAACATACGAAGAAAGCTGGCATACACAGGTGCGAGATTCTGTGCGTGAAAAAGCCCGGCATCATCCCGAACTGCAACGCTATCTGAAGGAAAACAGGCCCGTTTCACCTGCCCGCCATGCGGCGATTTCCGCCGCGCTCAACGGCTTTGCCTTGCATCTGGCGCGCTTTGCCGTTGAGGAGGCGCACCACGGCAAACTGATTTACGCTGGTGGCGATGATGTGATGGCCATGGTACCGGTGGGTGAGCTGCTTTCCTGTATGCGTTTGTTGCGTCTGCTCTATGCCGGGCATGTGCCGGAAGGCGTGCCGCTGCCGGATGCCATGAAGGGGAAGGTTGGCAGTGGTTTTGTCCATTATCGCCAACGCCTGCTGCGTGTTATGGGTAGAAAGGCCACGGCCAGCGCGGGCGCGGTAGTGGCGCATCATATGATGCCCTTGCAGCGGCTGCTGAAGACGCTGCGCGCCGCCGAATCCGAAGCCAAAAACAAAGGTGGCCGCGATGCCTTCTGCCTGAAAGTGCTCAAACGCGGTGGCGGCACAGTAGGCAGCACTGCCCGATGGTTTGACGAAAGCCCGCTGCATGAAAATACATTATCCAAACACCCGGTGATGATGCTGGAAGTGCTGGCGCGCACGCTGGCGAGTGAACAACTTTCCCGCCGGGCTGCCTACCATGTGCAGGCGCAGCTGCGTCAGTTGCCTGAACGGCATCATTTTAAGGATAAACCCGACGATTTCGAGACGATGCTGAAGGCCACGCTGGCGCGTCAGTTCCGACAGCAGGGCGGTGATGAGCAAGCACAGGAACTGGCAAAATGCATTGCAACTCTGGCCTGTCAAACAGCAAAAAACAACGAAGCCAACTGGCTGGAAGAGTTCTTCGCTGTCGCCGAGTTCCTCGGGCGTGAAGGGCGAATGGGAGATGCAGTATGAAGCAATTGTTCCTCACACCTGTGGACGTACTCTATTTGCGCGGCAACCGGCTCTTTGGCGAGGCAGGGGATGATGCGGGGGCGGTGATGCCGCCGTGGCCGTCGGTGGTAGCTGGTGCTATCCGCTCGCGTATGCTGGTGGATGCCGGTGCCGACCTTCATGCCTTTGCCAAAGGCGAAGCAGTACCGGAAACACTGGCTGTCAGCCTGGGTTTGCCGGAAAAGTCGGGGGCATTTCGCCTAGTCCGCTTGTCGCTGGCGCAGCAGGTGGAGCGGCGCATTGAGCCATTGCTTCCTATGCCTTCTGACTGGCTGAAATTTTCCGATGGCTTGCAACGACTCGCGCCCTGCGCCTTGCCGGAGACAGTGATGAGCAGCGCGGCTACGCCCTGTTTGCCCATCCTGCGCACAGCAAAAGCAGCCAAGGCAGAAGCGCGTCCGTGGCTGAATATTGCCGGTATTCGGGCGTGGCTGCGCGATGAAACATTGCATGACAAGCACTTGCTGGAACAGGGTAAACTGTGGAAAACCGATGCCCGTCTTGGCATTGGCATGGATGCCGATACTGGCAGTGCCAAAGAAGGGCAGATCTACACCAGCGACGCGGTGGCCATGTGTAACAATGCGGGTTTTCTCGCCGAAGTTGATGGTGCGGATCAGAACTTGCCGCAACAGGGCTTGCTGCGCTTTGGCGGCGATGGACGCGGAGTGAATGTGCAGGCTGCGAACGTGCAGTGGCCGGAGGCGAACTGGAAGGCCATCGAGCAGCACCGTCGCTTCCGACTACTGTTGACCAGCCCCGGCATTTTCACTGATGGCTGGCGTCTGCCAGGCATGAATGAAAAAGGCGAGTGCGCGCTGGCTGGTGGCAAGGCCAGGGTGGTGGCAGCGACCATCGGACGCAATGAGGTCATCAGCGGCTGGGATGTGGCCAGACATCAGCCCAAAGCCGCCGTGCGTGCCGCTGCCGCTGGCAGTGTGTACTGGCTGGAAGATTTTGATGGTGATATTGATGCGTTGAAGCGACTGCAAGGTGAGGGTCTTCCCTGCGATCATGCCATGCGGCGCGCCGAAGGATTCAATGCCTGCCTGATCGGCAACTGGAATAAGGAGTAAGAACAATGTTTGAAGCACACAAGGCAATGTTTATGTATTGCACCACCCCGGTGCATGCGGGTGCGGGTCAGGCCTTCGGGCTGGTCGATAACCCGATTCAGCGCGAAACACATAGCGAGCATCCGGTGATTGCCGGCTCCGGCGTGAAAGGCGCGCTGCGTCATCATCTCTGGCGCAAGTGGGACAAGGGTAATGGCAAGCGAACCCGTGACTTGCTCAATAATATTTTCGGCCCGGAAGCGGGCAGCAGCGATTTGCATGCAGGGGCGATCAGTTTTTCGGATGCGCAGCTTGTCGCTTTTCCGATCCGTTGCGTCAAAAACGCCTTTGTCTATGCCACGTCACCGCTTGCGCTGGCCAGGGCACAGCGCATGCTGGGCTTGTGCGGCGAACAAGCGGATTGGTCGGTGCAATCCCCGGAAGATGGTCATGCCTGGCTGATCAATCCGGCCTTACTCTCCGGTGATCACCTGCTGCTGGAAACCCAGGCGTTGACGGCGCAAGTCGATGCCAATGCACAAGGCGTAAAAAAGGTAGCAGAAACGCTTGCGAATTCTGCCATTCCGGATGGCGGCTATTTTCACGACAAACTGAAAAATGATCTGGTTGTGCTTTCCGACACTGACTTCAAATGGTTCGTGAAACACGCCACCGTTGTCGAAGCACATGTGCGCATTGATGATAAGACGGGTGCGGCAGACGGTGGCGGATTGTTTTACACCGAAAACCTGCCGCCGGAATCCATCCTGTTATCTACGGTGATGGCCACGCGGGAGCGAAAAGAAGGCAGTGATGTGCAGGCGGATGCCGTGCTGGGGCATGTGGTCGGTGCATTGAATGGGCAAACCGTGCAGCTAGGTGGCGATGCCACCACCGGACGCGGCATGGTGACGCTGAATTTTGCAGGAGGAAACAGCAATGGTCAATCTTGATCAACAGCGTGCCGCCTTCGCCTGGCAGCGGGTGGAAGAAGCAAAATCAAAGTTGTCCGAAAAGGATTACAAGAGCTATAAAAACCTCGCCAAGTCTGCCCCCGCACTGATTATGAATAACGGCCTGATGCAAACACTGGCATTTTTCACCAGCAAGGGGAAAGATCACCACGGGCAACTGCAAGGCGACATCCTGGCATGGCTGGAGAAGCAAAAGCAACTTCCCTCGAAAGACTATACGCAGGCCATGAATTTTTTGCACAGCAAGGCAAATAGCGAGCAATACCGCCTTGCAACCGATGAAACCATGCACCTGCTGCGCTGGCTGCGCCAGTTTGCGGACAGTGAATTTGCAGACAGTGAACAATGAGGAGTGCCCGCTTTGGTTTGCCGATCATGATTACCCGTCATGCCAGAAGTCGCATGCAGGAACGGGGAGTCACTGAAGCAGAGTTGTTGGAGTTACTGGAATATGGAGAACTTCGTCATAAGGATGAAAGCAGGCTATGGGTACATCATGCATTTGCACAGAGGGATGATAATCGCGTATGTGCAGCGGTAGTGATTGAGAATGTGCTGGTAATAAAGACGGTGATGATTCGCTGGGAGGTGATGCCATGAAAATAAGCTATGATGAGAAAGATGATGTGCTGTTCATCCGTTTTAATGACAAGCCGGTGATACGCGACGTATCGCATGGGTGGAATGTGGTGATTGGCATGGCAGAAGATGGCATTGCCCAAATTACTATTCTGGATGCGGAAAAAGACGGTTTTTTGCCGCTGGAAACCCCATTATCCCTGCTGCGTCACGCCGGTTAAAGGAGAAGAAGTCATGAAAGCAGCCGCACCGCATTACATGCAGGACATGGAGAAGGCAGCGCCGGGGCATCGTTTTTCGCTCTACTTCCAGGGCTGGAAGAGCGACTGGACGCTGGATGATACTAACAAGCAGGATTCGTTGCAGAATATTACCAGTAAAGGCTCCGATGATGTAAAGCGTTTGGCTGCTCTGCAACAGCGTCAACAGCAGATCAAGGCAAGCATGCCACAGGAAGATGTGTTCGACATCCAGGCCAAAAGCACTGCTCCCTTTGTTACCGGCATGGGCTACGAACACCCACTGGAGAACGGCTTTGCCTTCCTCAATCCCTATGGCCTGCCCTATTTGCCCGGCTCGTCGGTCAAGGGTGTGCTGCGATGCGCCGCAGAAGAACTTGGGATTGAAGAGGAAGCCATTGAAGTGCTGTTTGGCAGCAGCAAGGATGACGAAGGCAGACGCGGCGCACTGAATGTTCAGGATGTGTTTCCACAAGGTACATTGAGCGTGGAAATTATGACACCTCATCATTCCGGCTATCTGCAGGATAAGGGAACGCCCCACGATTCGGAACAACCCGTTCCGATCCCTTTTCTCACCATTGCGCCAAATGCCAGCTTCCACTTTTATGTGCAGCGTATTGGCAATACCGGCGACCACGACTGGCAAGCCATTCTGCGCCAGTGCTTTGAACATGCCTTCGATTGGCTCGGTTTTGGTGCCAAGACAAGTGTAGGCTACGGGGCGATGATGGAAGACCCCGCTGAAATTGCGCGCCGTCAGCGAGAGGAAGAAGAACGCCAGCAAGCAGAAAGGGAGCAAAAGGCAGCGGAGGAAGCGCAACGCAGGCAGCAAGAGGAAGAAGAACGCCGCAAGGCGGAACTTGCCGCTATGCCTGAACACCAGCGTGTGCTAAAGGAAGCAGAGGAGAAACTCAGCTCCCTGCAATCACGCATGAGCGCACTGGATAAAAGTGGCTTTGGCGAGTTGCGCGGCCTGATCAAGCGTTTATTAACTCAGGCAGAAGGCTGGGATAGCCATGGAAAATGCGAATGCGCTGACTGGATTGAGCATGCGTTAAATCAGCAAGAGCACGGCTGGCGACATCTCGACTTTAGCTCCAAAAAACGCAAATCCTGGGAAACAAAGCTGCGTACCGAGCTGGAAAAACTCCGCAACAGCGCGTAACCCCCATAAGACGCATAAGTCCCATAAGACCTATACGTCCCATAGGACTTATATCCCCAACCAAGGAGCCGCCGATGAACAAAGTGTATATGCTGCCACCGCACGGCAACTACGAGCAGCTACGCTCTTACCAGAAAACGGTGATTATTTACGACCTCACCTACCGGTTTTGCGAGCGCTTTTTGCGCAAAGGGGATCGCACCATTGACCAGATGGTGCAGGCGGCGCGCTCTGGTAAGCCCTGCCCTTTACCCGCAAATGTCGCACTCGCTGGTTATCAGGCTGTTAGCCGCAAGGCGCATTTTCGCAGGCATAGTGGTGCTATACCAAGAAAAT
>JALSZZ010000286.1 GCA_027075825.1 Mariprofundaceae bacterium
CAGCAGGGGGACGGGATTATTGCCGTTTTACCTGTCGAACAAGTCTGGCGTATTCGCACTCGCAGCCTGGTGAATACAGACAGTGGCGAGCATGACTGACAGCTATGATTACGGGATGTGGCTGCTGGTGATTGTCAACAGCGCGGTTATTCTGTTGTTTGCCTTCAGTTTTTATCACCCGAAAAGCAAGCTGGACTGGCGTGCCTTTGGTGCCTTTTCAGCCTTCGTGATTGCGCTGTTTACGGAAATGTACGGGTTTCCACTGACGATTTATCTGCTCTCCGGATGGTTGACCAGTCAGTTTCCTGATGTGGATATTTTCTCCCATCATGCCGGGCATCTGTGGTGGGTTATCTTTGGTGGCAGCAGTGACCCCCATGGTGATCCCTTTCACCTGCTGAGTAATCTGCTGATTTTAGGCGGCTTGTTGCTGATTGCTGAGGGATGGCGTTTGCTGTATGCCGCCCAAAAGCAACAACGAATGGCAAATGGTGGTGTTTATGCGCGTATTCGTCATCCACAGTACACAGGGTTTATCATCATCATGACTGGCTTTTTGTTGCAATGGCCAACCTTGCCTACATTGCTGATGTTTCCTGTGCTGCTGTGGGTATACCGCCGCCTGGCTCGTCACGAAGAGCAGGAAAGCCTGAAACGCTTCGGCGAACAATACGAACGCTATATGGCAAAAGTTCCGGCATTTATTCCTGCACTGACAAAACGCAAGGCGGTGGCATAATGGAAGGTTTGGGTGTGTTGTTGTTTTATGCCTTGTTGTTTTACCTGATGATGCGCTTCGGCTGCGGCGCGCACATGGTACATGGGCATGGCAATCATGGTGAGCACAAGGATGATGCCACTGACGGCGGCTCGTTTGTTGATCCTGTCTGTGGTCATGAGGTAGAATCTGACAAGGGCTATGGGCTGATGCATGATGGAACATTGTATCGCTTTTGCTCACGCCAGTGTCTGGAGCAGTTTGATGATCAACCCTCGCTGTTTATCCATAAACAGCACAAGGAAGGCCAGCATGAGCACTAAACTTTCACTGATCGCAGTTGGACAGGCCACCAGCGTATTGCTGGCAACTACGTTTGTGCTGTGTGTTGGCTTTGATCTGATGGTTCCGGATATGGCGATGTATGCCAGTTGGCAGCGTCTGTTGCCCGGTTTTGAATGGATCAGTTGGTCAGACTTTTTTCTCGGTTTTATCGAAGCTTACGGCTATGGCTGGTATATCGCTCTGATCTGGGTTCCTGTGTACAATGTGGTGCAACATCGTCAACAGCTAAAGAAATCGTCATGAAAAAGTGGCTATGGATATTTTTTCTGCTGCCACTGTCTGCCTGCAATAGTTCAGCATCGGATGGCCGCTGGTACACGACGGCGCAGCTAGAGACTGGAAAAGTCCTGTTTGCCCGTCACTGCGCGGCCTGCCATGGCGAGCAGGCACAGGGGCTGGCAAAAAACTGGCGTAAAAAAGATGCGGACGGCTTTTATCCGCCACCGCCATTGAATGGCACGGCACACGCCTGGCATCATCCATTGCCCACGCTGCAACATGTAATTCAGCAAGGTGGTGTGGCACAGGGTGGCAGAATGCCAAGGTTTTCGGGTAAGCTATCTGAGCAGGAACAACTGGCTGTCATTGCCTGGTTTCAGCATTACTGGTTGGACGATGTGTATCGGCAATGGATGCAACGTCAGACAGTCAATGCTCAGGGAGGAACACCGTGATCAAAAATGTAGTCACTAACTACAGCCTCGTGTGCACCACTATTGGTCGCACCTTCATGAAGCATGAAGATAACCACCGCTGTCATGCTGAACTGGTTTCAGGAAAACAGGTTAAGCGCATAAAGTAGCAATACTTTTGGTTACATCTGGAGATATACAATGAACAAAAACATTATGCTGACGTTGCTTTTTTCGGTCCTGTTACTTGGTTGCGCGAGCCTGCATGATAATCAGGGCTGGGAACATACGGGAGATTCTGAGACACATCAGGATTCAACGCCATACATCTTCAAACATGAACACTAAGGAATGTGCACGAAATAAATCAGGCAACCTGGCTTGTTTTTTGTCCAGCATCAGCGTTGTAGAAACCTCTCCATAGGGGGCTATACAACGATTTCTACGCTTTAATGCCACACAAAAATCCTGCGCCAACTTACCGATTTATTTCTTGCACGTTCCTTACCAAAGCGTAAGCTGCGCGTACTCGCCTCGCAGGAAAGAAAAAGACAGTGCAGATGAATGGATACGAAAATCGCCAAAGGAGGCCAACCATGAAATTTATCCGTATAATCATGCTCACCATCATCCTGTCGGGATTTGCTGCCTGCAGCACACTGGATGGCGGTAAGGCTATCGAACATTCGCATGAGCATGCTCACGACGGCACGTTCGGAACAGTGGATGTTGTCAGATAATTTCGGTAATCAGGATGCTGTCCGAGAATGAAAAGACCTGCTGCGGAACTCTTGTGTCCAGACAGCTTCCTGATGAAGTTAACCGCCCCCTGTTTTTTCGTCCTGCAAGGCGAAAGCGCGCAGTTTACGCTTTGGTAAATGAGCACTTTCAACGCCGCAGGCGGAAAAACAGGGGGCGGTTGAACGGATACACCCAAAAAGGAATGAACCCCATGAATCATCAGTCTGGGAATATATCGGCAGTGATCGTACTGAGTCTGTTATTCGGTGATCGCGCTGTCGGTGGTCACTATGTGGACTTTGACATCCAGCGTCAGGCGATCGCACGTTACGGCCTGACCGTCAGCGATGTGGAAGACGTGGTTCAGTCAGCCATCGGCGGCATGAATATCACCCAGACCGTGGAAGGGCTGGAGCGATATCCGGTGAATATGCGTTATCCAAGAGCCTACAGGGATAATCTGGAAAGCCTGAAGCGGGTGCTGGTAACCACGCCGACAGGCGCACAGATTCCCCTCGGCCAACTGGTTGACCTGCGCATTGTCAACGGCCCGCCCTCCATCAAAAGTGAGGCAGCCAGACCCAATGCCTGGATTTATGTGGATATTACCACGTCTGATATTGGCGGATACATCGCCAGAGCCAGGGAACTGATCCGTTCAAAGGTCGCGCTGCCCGCTGGCTATACCATCGCCTGGTCAGGGCAGTTTGAATATATGGAGCGGGCACAGGCAAAAATGAAGATCGTTATTCCATTGACGCTGGCCGTTCCTTTTGCCCTGGTGGGAGGTTTCTGGCTGGTGCACCTGATGCAGTTCAATATGTCCGTAGCTGTGGCTGTCGGTTTTATTGCCCTGGCAGGTGTGGCGACAGAAATCGGCGTGCTGGTGCTGACTTTTGTCGATCAGGAAGTCACCACTGCCAGAACAAGCCTTGGCCGACCTCTGAGTAATCAGGAAATCATGGCAGCCGTCGAGTCTGGTACCAGCAAGCGCGTTCGTCCCATTGCCATGACAGCCGCTGCCGTGGTCGTCGGCCTGCTGCCGGTTCTGTGGGGCAGCGGTACAGGAAGCGATGTCATGCAACGCATTGCCGCGCCTATGGTCGGTGGGATGGTGACCACCACCTTGCTAAGCCTGCTGATCCTTCCCCTGATTTATGGCATGGTTCTGCAACTCGTGGAAAAACGTTTACCTGCAGAAGCACAGACTTATCCAGAGCGTGGTTAACCTGATGGCTTTATTTCGATTCATTCATGTCAGCAAAACGCTATGGAGCTTTGCAGGCTGGTGGCTGCTGGTGCGGCTGCGCCTGCTGCGCCCTGCCGAATCACCGGCACAGCGATTGAGTCACCTGCTTGAAAGTCTGGGAACCACTTTTGTGAAACTGGGACAAAGTCTGAGCTTGCGGCGTGATGTACTGCCGGATGATTATATTGCGGCACTGGAGGGCTTGCAGGATCATGTCATCCCTTTCCCGGGCGAGCAGGCGGTGGCCGAAATCACCCGTTCGCTGGGAAAACCACCGCAGGAGCTGTTTCTTGATTTCGATGTGCAGCCGATGGCTGCTGCCTCGGTGGGGCAGGTGCATCATGCCCGCCTGGCGGATCATGGCAAAGTGATCGTCAAGGTTCGCCGCCCCGGCATTGATCGGCAGGTTGCGCAGGATATGCGTCTGTTGCGATGGACTATACACCTGCTGTTGTGGGTGATGCCGTGGATACGCCGTTATGATTTGCCGGCTATTCTTGCCGAAGCTGAAGCGGGCTTACGGCGTGAAATGGACTACCAGGAAGAGGCACGCTCCATCCGTCGTTTTCATGAAGAGTTCAGGGAATGGCCGGGCATTCATATTCCGGATGTCTTCGAGTCTTTATCGAGTGATACTGTGCTGGTTCAGGAATGCAGCGGTGGTCGTAGCGTGGATGATGACAGACCGGCTGAGCAGGGAGCGGCACTGGCACGGGAGTTTGTCAGCGCCTACCTGCATCAGTTTTTTGTTTTGGGACTATTTCACGCTGATCCGCATCCGGGAAACCTGTTTATCCGCGAGGATGGCAGCATCTGTTTTCATGATTTTGGTCTGGTCGGCTTTCTTGACCACGACAGCCGACGTTACCTGGCCTCGTTCATGCAGGCGCTCGTGCATCAGGATGCCGACTGGTTGCTGGATGCGTATCAGGATTTGGGGATTATCACCGATGACATCAATGTGGCGGCCTACCGAGCCGGGCTGGATCAGTTGCTGGAAGACTATGCCCGACTGCCGTTAAAAGACTGGTCATTTGCCGAAGCCTTTTTGCGCATGGCTCGCTTAAGCCAGGGGCGCGATGTGCGTTTCCCGAAAAACCTGCTGTTGTTTATGCGCACATTGTTTCTCGTTGAAAATACCGTGCGCAGTCTTGATCCTGAATTTCAGTTGCTTGAAGGTCTGGCGGAACAGGGCGAACAGGTGGCAAACAAAGCCTTTCAGGAGCGCATGGCCGCTGGCAAAACACGTCTCGGCTATGAAACGAATATTGCCTTGCAAGACATCCCCAATTCCCTGGGTAAATGGCTGCGTCGTATGCGCCAGCGCGGATTGGAAGTCCAGATCCGGCATCAGGGCTTGCAAGATCTGGAACAACACCTGGATCGCAGCAGCAATCGCCTGAGTCTGGCCTTGCTGGCGATGGGATTGTACATCGCTACAGCCTTGTTGATGCCGCTGGAGAACCTTACACCCCGACTGGCGGGCATGCCGTTGCTGTGCGTGCTTACACTGAGTCTGGCGCTATGGGTGACGCTGCGTCTGCTGGTGGGAATTTCCCGCTCGGGGCGTTTGTGATGATCGTGTTGATTGGGGATTATGGCCGACCACTTAGTGATCATATTAGTGATCAATATATTGATGCATTCATTGAAATCATATTGTTTTTGCGCATAATATTTCGCTTGAAACAGTGTTCATCGGAGTGATCATGATAATTAGCAGTTTAACGCTGCTTATGCCTTCGTCAGAGAGAGCCAACACACTCAGAGAAAAAGCATTTGAGCTCACAAAAAAGGCCAGTGCATTGTTGCCGGATAGCCATTTACTTGCGACCTTTACGCCGTTGGTTCAATTGATGAACTGTTACTATAGCAATCTTATCGAAGGTCATGACACGCTTCCTTATGCAGTTGAAGATGCATTGAACCATCATTTCTCTAATGATGCAGCCACGAGAGACTTACAGCAAGAAGCTCTGGCTCATATTCATGTTCAGAACCTTATTGATCGTGGCGAAGCCCCTGTTCCGGCTATGTCCAGCGAGTTTTTGAAGTGGTGCCATCATGTCTTTTATCAGCAACTGCCTCAATCAATGCTAACAGTTGAACACCCGGAAACGGGAAAGCAATTTGAAATTATGCCCGGACAGTTAAGAGAACGTGACGTAAAAGTTGGCCATCATATCGCGCCAGATGCGCAATCTGTTTCACCGATGCTTGAAACATTATTTTCGATGTACAATAAGTGCGCTGGCACAGTTGCTTTGATTGCCATTGCTGCTGCCAATCATCGTGTGGTATGGGTGCATCCGTTCATGGATGGCAACGGGCGTACAATACGCCTGATGGCACATGCCGCATTGAAAAATCTGGGCATGAACGTTGGCCTCTGGTCGCCATCAAGAGGTCTGGCAAGATCAGTGAGGCAATACAAGCAGTTTCTGTCTCGTGCGGATCAGGTAAGACAAGGCTCTTCCACTGATGGTCGGGGAGCTTTATCTGAACAGGGTCTGATAGGTTTTTGTGAATATTATTTGGATACATGCATTGATCAGGTGGAGTTTATGCGGGAATTGCTTGACATTGGAAACCTGAGCAAACGTATTGAGCAGTATTGTCATGATCAGCATGAGCAATCTGGTTTATCGCCGGATTCGTTCCTGTTATTACGCGAAACGCTTCATCGTGGGGAATTTGAGCGAGGGGAAGTTGGCAGCATTATTTCCGGCAAATCAACCGTGACAGCCAGGCGTGTGCTTAAATCGCTGCTGGATCGCGGCTTGCTTGAATCAAATACCCCCAGAGGCCCTGTAAGACTGGCTATCCCTTCGCATGTCCTTGGCGCGTGGTTTCCGAACTTGTATCCGGAAAGGGTACTGAGGTAATAGTTAATCATGTCTTGTTATAAAATCACCGCCATCATCAGTCATGATTGCCTGCAGGCTGTGGAAAAAGCATTGATGCGACTGCATGTTCGCGGTATCAGTGTCAGTGAGGTCAGCGGTTATGGCGAATATCATAACTTCTACCGCCGCAACACCATGTGCCAGCATGTCAAAATCGAGATTTTTTGCTTATCACCCGAAAAGCAGGCTGGACTGGCGTGCCTTTGGTGCCTTTTCAGCCTTCGTGATTGCGCTGTTTACGGAAATGTACGGGTTTCCATCAAAAACGCAGCAGGCAGGAAAACAGGGGAATGGGGTATGATCTGGCTAACTGTTTTGCTTATGAATATTTCGACCACTTTACGATGTATCGAATAATAGTCTTGACTAATTTACGATGTATCGTAAAATAGAATTATGAAACGACAGTATCAGTCCATTATCGCATCGCAATTTTCGGCGCATCATCAGATAACCATGGTCTCCGGGCCGCGTCAGGTGGGAAAAACCACGCTGGCGCGTCGCGTCGCGAATCAACAGTGCTATTACCTGAACTGGGATGATTTTGATGACCGCGAGCTTTTGTTGCAGGGCAGCAAGGCAATTGCCCGTCATATTGAGCTGGAACGATTGCGCCCCGTTATGCCGCTGCTGATTCTTGATGAAATTCATAAATTCCCCAAATGGAAACAGTTGGTAAAAGGTCTGTATGACGCATACCACGATCAATGCCGCGTGCTGATCACTGGCAGCGCCAGAATGGATGTGTACAAACAAGGGGGCGATAGCCTGATGGGGCGGTATTTCAATTACCGTCTGCACCCGCTTTCGGTTCGCGAGGTCATTGAATCATCGCCGCTGAATGAGCAGGCAGATGTTCAGCCGCCACGGCGTATCGCCGATGAGGACTTCGATGCCTTGCTGACCTGGGGAGGATTTCCCGAGCCTTACCTTAAACGGGATCGTCGCTTTTTTAACCGCTGGAGCCGCCTGCGTCGGCAGCAATTGTTGCGTGAAGACGTGCGCGAATTAAGCAAGGTACAGGCACTGGGTCAATTGGAAGTGCTGGCCGAATTGCTCAGGCATCAAGTGGGGCAACTGACCAGCTACAGCAGTCTGGCGAAAAGGGTACGGGTGTCTGTGGATACCATTCGCCGCTGGCTGACGACGCTGGAGGCCATGTATTATTGCTATGCTGTTCGCCCCTGGACCAAAAACGTCACCCGTTCACTGCTGAAAGAGCCGAAATACTATTTGTGGGACTGGAGCCAATGCCCCGATGCCGGGGCGAGGCATGAAAATTTCATCGCCTCGCACTTGCTCAAGGCCGTTCATTTCTGGACGGATACAGGTTTGGGCGACTATGGTCTGTTCTTCGTCCGCGACAAGGAAAAGCGGGAGGTGGACTTTCTGATTAGCAGAAATGGCGAGCCGTGGATGCTTGTGGAGGTAAAAAGCGCCGCTCAACAATCGCTATCCCCGGCGCTGACGCTGTTTGCCCGGCAACTGGAGGTGGCGCATGTTTTTCAGGTGGCGATGGATGGTGAATATCTTGAGCATGATTTGTTTGAACTGCAACGCCCCATGATTGTGCCCGCCAAAACATTTTTGTCGCAACTGATTTGATGTATTACGGATACCTTGCAACTGCCTGAAATCAGGCAGGTGGCGCAGCATCTTCTGGATTGCGGATCAAGTTCGCAATGACAATAAAGGACGACACGGCTATTGCCATCGTGCTAAACTGACTCACATCCAATGTGGACTGACAAGGAGAATGATATGAATATCGACCCCGTATGCGGCATGAAGGTTGCCGAAGACAGTGAACATCAGCGCAGCTTTCGCGGTGTGGACTATCATTTTTGCAGCGCGCATTGCCAGGCACGCTTTGGC
>JALSZZ010000287.1 GCA_027075825.1 Mariprofundaceae bacterium
AGGGAAAGAGCCTGTACCAGGAGTCTGTCGGACTTTGGCAATCGTCACGAGAAATAGGGGGATTGAGCCAGAATGCATGCCTGAAGCGGCCAACACCAACCGCGAAGCGTCGGGTTCAGTTCACATGCCTGTAAAATGCAACTATATTTCCGCGAACTGTGGCAAAGCTGCTCAATGCGAGCTTTTGGCTATATGAGTCAACACTGTGTGAAGCCGATGGACGCAGAAATACGCTCCGCCCGTTCGGTGGCTCCTCGTGACGATTGCCAACGTCCGACAGATGCCTGGGTTGCCGCAGATTACGCTGTGAGTGGAAAACAAGGAGAACAAGAACCATGCTGACATATGATGTCGCCTTGCTGCGAGGCGGGCTGCACCCATTCAGGCGATGGCGGTGGTATTAAAGCGATGACCGCAGCCACAGCAGCGTTGTTATTTGGCTTGATGGCGCTGGCATGGTCTGCCGATTTGCTGGTTAAATCTTCGGTAACAGTGGCGCATGGTCTTGGTATCGCACCGCTGATGATCGGCATGATCGTTATTGGTTTTGCCACCTCAGCGCCGGAAATGATCGTCTCAACCATTGCTGCCTGGAGCAGTGGTGTTGATCTGGCGCTGGGCAATGCACTTGGCTCCAATATCGCCAATATTGCGCTGGTACTCGGCGTGACAGCCATCATTCGCAGCGTTCCCTCCAGCGATGGCGTGTGTCGGCGCGAACTGCCCTCGCTGGTGTTGATTACCCTGTTGCTGTTTGTCTTGCTCAGGGATCAATATCTGGGGCGGCTGGATGGCGTGTTGTTGCTTGCCTTATTAGGTGGCTTGCTCGTCGTGATGACTCGCATAGCGCTGCGCGATCAGCAACCAGCAGCAGAAACGGGGCAGGCAGGTACTGCGCGTATTGATGTGCGCGCCCCGCTGATCCTGCTGTTTATCAGCCTGATCATACTCATGCTCAGCGCCCGGCTGATGGTCTGGGGCGCTGTGGTACTGGCACATGGCTTTGGAGTCAGTGAGCTGATCATCGGTCTGAGTGTCGTAGCAATTGGCACCAGTCTGCCGGAACTGGCAGCCAGCATTGCCAGTGCCCTGCGAGGCCATCATGAACTGGCTATGGGCAATATTCTGGGATCCAATGTTTTTAATTCGCTGGCAGTGATCGGACTACCTGCGGTGATGGTGCCGGGCAGCTTTGACGGCGCTGTGATCAGTCGTGATCTTCCCTGGGTGATGGCGCTGACACTGCTGCTGTGGCTGGTGCTGGCTCGCCAGCATCAGCTTGGTCGGCTCACCGGTGCGTTGTTGCTGATTACCTATATGACGTATCAGGCACTGCTTTTTATGCGCTGAATCATCAGTCTGCTGGCTGCTTTGGGTAGCGGCATGGATTGGAGCACCAACACTGCTCAGGAGTCTGTCGGACTTTGACAAATCTACTGTGAAAAACCGGATATTGGCCAAATATTCGCTCTACTTTTGTTAAATAACGCTGCTATTCGCCGCCAACAGGTCGTATATCTGGCTCAATCCCGCTATTTCTCGTGACGATTGCCAAAGTCCGACAGACTCCTAGAGTACCGCGTCCGTTTTGCGGGCAGGGCGTGCTGTTATCAGCGCGCTGAAATTACTTCAGGAGAGAAGAGGTATGAGTCGCAATTTTGTGTTTACCTCGGAATCTGTTTCCGAAGGACACCCGGACAAGGTCGCGGATCGCATTTCCGACAGTGTGCTGGATGCCATTCTGGCACAGGATCCGGGTGCTCGCGTCGCTTGTGAAACGATGATCAATACCGGCATGATTGTGCTTTCTGGCGAAATCACCACATCCGCCAATATTGATTATCAGCAAATCGCCCGCGATGCGGTAAAGGATATTGGCTACAACTCATCCGAGATGGGCTTTGATTACAATTCCTGCGCCGTGCTGGTGGCTATGGACAAGCAATCCGTGGATATTGCTGCCGGTGTCAACGAAGGCGAAGGCATTGATCTGGATCAGGGCGCGGGTGATCAGGGGCTGATGTTTGGCTATGCCAGCAATGAAACCGATGTGCTGATGCCAACGCCGATTCATTTGTCGCATCAACTTGTGGCCAGGCAGGCGCAGGTACGCAAATCCGGCCAACTGGCGTTTTTGCGTCCGGATGCCAAATCCC
>JALSZZ010000288.1 GCA_027075825.1 Mariprofundaceae bacterium
CATAAGATTCTTCAATGCTGGCGATATTATCCCGCTTGCGGTTCATCAGGTACTCACCTGTATCGGATGGCACCTGCACCACCAGCGTTGGTTTCTTGCCTGCTTCAGCCCAGTCTTCCATGCGCGTCAACATTTGCAGCGCCATGGATTCTACCGTGCGAACCGTACCTTTGCCCCGGCAACGCGGGCATACTTCAGTGGTTGATTCCCGCACCGAAGGATGCAGTCGCTGACGCGACATTTCAAGCAGGCCAAAACGGGAGATGCGCGCCAGCTGTACCCGGGCCTTGTCTTCCTTGACGGCATCCCGCAACACAGCCTCCACTTGCTGGGCATGCTTGCGGTTTGCCATGTCAATAAAATCAATCACGATCAGGCCGCCAATATCGCGGATGCGCAACTGGCGCGCAATTTCCGCCGCTGCTTCCAGATTGGTTTCCAGTGCGGTTTCGTCAATATGCTTGCCACCGGTGGCGCGGGAGGAATTGATATCCACTGCCGTCAGCGCCTCTGTGGGATCAAACACAATGGAGCCGCCCGAAGGCAGGCGGACTTCCCGCTCATGAATATCTTCGCACTGGGATTCGATGTTGAAATGCCGAAACATCGAAACTTTCTGGCGGTAATGTTTTACCAGTTTTTCCTTGCCAGGCAGCACAGCATGGACGAAGTTTTTGGTGCGTTGATACAGTTCGGCATCATCTACCCAGATTTCATCAATATCATCGGTGAAATGGTCACGAATGGCGCGGGTGGCAATATCGCCTTCCAGATAAATCAGCGATGGCGAGGGTGCGGAATTGCCCTTGATGCGAATTTCATCCCAGATACGACGGAGGTACTGAAAATCCCATTGCAGGGCCTCCAGCGGCTGATCGCGGCCGGCAGTGCGTACAATCACGCCCATGTTGTCCGGCACATGCAGTTGTTCGATAATTTCCTTAATTGCTTTGCGCTCGCTTTCAGAGAGCTTGCGGGAAATACCGCCGCGCGCCGTGTTGGGCATCAGCACCAGGTAGCGACCAGCCAGCGAAAGTTGCGTGGTGACGGCGGCACCCTTGTTGCCGCGCTCTTCCTTGACGACCTGTACCAGCAGCGTCTGCCTGGCTTCCACGACATCCTGAATGCTGATTTTGCGGGGATCGGCACTTTTGTCAGCGCCTTCCTTCCAGTAGTCAGGGTGGATTTCGCTCAGCGGCAAAAAGCCCTGGCGCGCTGCGCCGTATTCGACGAAGGCCGCCTGCAGGCTCGGCTCAACCTTGGTGATGGTTGCCTTATAAATATTGCCCTTGGTCAGGGCCTTTTGAGAGGATTCGATATCCAGTTCCTGCAGGTAGTTATCTACCACCAGCGCAACCCGGCTCTCCTCTTCATGTGATGCGTTGATCAGCATCATTTTCTTCATGGCACATTCCTTGTGCCGCTTGCATCAGAAGCTTTCTGACTGCGTGTTTTCCTTATGTTTTGGCAAGGCGACAACAGGCCACGGCAAATATTCGCGTGGCGATGTATCGGCTGTTCTTTGCCAGCTTACCCTCTGGTATCAGGGTGGTATTGCGTCAACAGCAAACGAGGCGACGATTGCCGGGCAACACTCGCCAGTCTGCCATGACGGAAAAAACGCACCGTGCACGCGACAATCCGCCCACGATGCGTTCTGATCTTTTTTCCACGAGCTGTAACAGCTCCGGGAAACACGCCGTCTGCCATGCAAACGGTATTCTAATGCGTACCTCACTCATTATCAGGGGTAGCGGTACGTCTGCCTCGCAGTTGTGAGGACTTTTACGGCTCAACACAGAGGCAAGCGGATGCTTGCAACGTCCCTGTGGAGTCAGCATGATCGGGTCGTGCACGGGCTTGCATACCGCTGCGGCATCAGCCAGCGTAGCGCACACGCCGAAAAACTCCGGTAAACTATCGCAGAAGGATTCACTTGGCAAACTCAACCGCTTCTCAAGCATATATTATCATTGATAAAAATGAAGATGGCACCCGACTTGACCGTTTTTTGTTGCGCCGCATCGGGGAACAACAACGTCATTTGGTGCTTCGCCTGATCCGCAAAGGGAATGTGCGCGTCAACAGCAAACGCTGCAAACCACAGCACCGCCTGCATGACGGCGACCGTCTTTTTATTCCGGCTTCACTGCGCACATCCAAAGCTGCACCGGCTGCGCCTGCGCCACTGCGTTTTACGCCGGAAGTGCTGTACGAAGATGAGGCACTGATTGTGATTAACAAGCCGCAAGGTATGGTTGTTCATGGTGGCAGCGGCCATCAGCACGGCCTGGTTGAGCAGTTAAAAGCGCACTGGCAGTGCGATGAACTGCGTCTTGCGCATCGCCTGGACCGGGATACCAGCGGCTGCCTGATACTGGCCCGGCAATTACCGGCATTGCGCAGCCTGAGCGAACAGTTCCGTCAGCGTCAGGCGGAAAAAACCTATCTGGCCTGGGTGGAAGGTGAGCCGATGAGCAGCGCAGGCCGTATCAGGCAAGCGCTGGCCAAAGGTTATCTTCAGGGCGGTGAGCGCATGGTGATCAATAACGCCGGGGGCAAGGATGCCTGTACGGACTTCCGGCTTGTATTGCGTTATGACTGGCAACAGAGGCCCGTCTCTTTGCTGGCGCTGTTTCCGCACAGTGGCCGCACCCACCAGCTTCGCGTGCATATGCAGCAGGAAGGCTGCCCCATTCTCGGTGATAGCAAGTATGCCAGCAGGCAGGCGCTACAGGCGTACCGTCAGCGCGGTGGCAAAGGCTTGTGCCTGCATGCCTGGCGCTTGCGTTTTACGCACCCTTACCATCAACGGGCTGTTGAGGTTCGTGCGCCGTGGCCGGGGAACTGGTCGGTTTTTCACCATAATCTGATCACGCCAGAATGAATCAGAGGTTCTCCAGGAGTCTGTCGGACTTTGGCAATCGTTACGAGAAATAGCGAGATTGAACCAAGTTTACAACCTGTTGGCGGCGAATAGCAGCGCTATTTAACAAAAACAGGGCGAAGATTTGGCCAATATCCGATTTTTCGCAGTCGATTTGTCAAAGTCCGGCAGACTCCTGGTCATCCGGGCGATGCTTTATGCCAGCCCTAGGATGGGCGGCATCATACACCGCCGTCAGCTGACTGGCATCAAGATGGGTATAACGCTCTGTGGTACGCAATGAGCTATGGCCAAGGAGTTCCTGAATGGCGCGTAAATCCACGCCTCCGGCCAGTAAGTGCGTGGCAAAGGAATGACGCAAACGATGCGCCGACAGTGAAGGATCCGCGCCACATATGGCAGCGCGTTTTTTCAGAATCAGTTGCATGCCCCGTGTTGTCAGTCTGCCGTGACGCTGATTCAGAAACACCGCATCATTGCTGACCAGCGGACGTTCATCCAGCCATTGCTGCAATAACTGCATGGCACCGTCAGGCATCGGCGAGATGCGCACTTTTCGGCCCTTGCCTGATACGCGAAGTTCACGGCAGGCGAAATCCACATCGGAGATATTCAGCGCCGCAGCCTCACTGACGCGAAGTCCGCCCCCATACAGTACGGCCACCAGCGCCGCGTCACGGCATTGCCAGCGATCGGCTGTATCCTCGCTGCCATCAAGTAATAACTGTGTTTGTTCCACCGGCAGCGCGCGTGGCAGACGCTGACCCTGCTTCGGCGCTTTTAGTCCGCTTGCCACATTGGCCGGACACCACTGTTGTTGCACGGCACAATCGAGCATGCTGCGCAAGGCGGCCAGACGACGGGCAATGGTAGCGGCTGATTTCCCTTCACTGTAAGCGTTGATCATCCATTGCTGTACATCCACCCGGCGCAGAGTGGCAAGTTCGGGGTCGTGTAGCAGTGCAATCAACGTTTGAATATCGCGCCGGTAGGCATCCAGCGTGTGCGGTGAAGGCTGTCGCGTGGCTTGCAACCACTGCAAAAAACGCGTCAGCGCCTCCGACAGGGTCATCGCGTCGTTGTGGCTTTCGCGTAGGCAATGCCTGCGCCTGATTGACCGGCAATGCCTTGTCTGGCCTGTTCGGCACGCTGTAATAACTCGGTAATGGAAGGGTCTTCGTCATGCGATGAAAGTGCCACGCCGAGCGTGACGTGCTGTGCCATGCCGCTAACCGGCAGGGTGACACAGGCATCCATGATGGCTTCAGCCATATCGACATCCTGCATCGGTCGCAGGCCGGGAAGAAACAGGATGAACTGCGCCTGTTGCTGCCGCACCAGAATATCCTGATGTCGCAGCAGGGGGGTGATGTGTTCGACCAGCGTTGCTGCCAGTGATTCCGCTTCAGGCAGCGATAAATGCAGCGCTATACAGGCCACCGGCATATGACGGCCAAACCACTGCGACAGGCGCTGATGACTGTAAGGCTGGAAAAAGCGCTGGTTATGCGCGCCACTGGCACTGTCTTTCACCATCATGCGCGATAAACGCTCACGGCTGACGGTATTCTCCAGCATCAGGGTGATGATTTGCGCCAGATGCCGGAGAAATGCCGTATCCTGCTGTGGTGTAAAACGCTCGCCATCCAGCGAGCCAAGCCCCAATACGCCAAAGGGCTGTGCTGCCGGGCCGAGCAGCATCAGGGCCATGGATTGAAGCCGGTCATCTTTTCTGGTCAGCCAGATAAAACGCTCTTTGCTGCTCATCTGTACCAGACGTACCGGCTGACCGGCAAGACCGGAGTCGGCAATCTCGCCTTTTTCCAGCCATACCAGATCCGCTTCTGCCAGACGATGAAAGGGGTGCTGACTGATAAATGTATCGCGGTCAAACCACAGGCGCACCATGTCCAGTTCAAATTCACCGCGCAAGCCACGCAGCAGGGCGATACACACATCCTCAGGGTCAGTGGCCCGCAGTAATTGCATTTCCAGGGCAAACAAACGGGAAAATAATTGTTCGTTTTCTGCCAGATGCAGGGAAATGGTCTCCAGATTTTCCCTGAGCCTGCGCTCGCTGCTGCTTAGCTCATGCAGACGACGGGATTCAAAGCTGCTGGTGATCGTATCTTCTGGCCTGGTCATGACTTTACCGGAACCTCCATCAGGATTTTCCAGGCGTTATCTGGCTGCTGGCGTACCAGATAGAGCCGCTTTCTGCCACTGCTGTTCAGGTTGCTGGATTCATACTGCTGATGAAACTCGGCTACCACCACCTCGCCTTCTGGCCAGGGCTGCGGATCGTGAATCAGGGTGATATCAGAAAGCGTTACATGAATAAAGGTCTTGCGGCTGTTCACCCGCTTTTTGTAGCGACTCCAGTCATCCAGATTGCGTTGGCCATGGTGAAAGCTTTTGGCGTAATGGGCGATATAGCGCGCATGGTCGCCTGATGACCAGTCAGCGGCCCATTGCCGGAGTGTGGTTAGCAAGGTATCGCGTTGTTGCTGACGTACGTTATCGCTGCCCATGGCGATGTGTTCAGCAATCAATACCCAGCTATGATGGATTTTAATGCAGTCTGCCACTTTCAGCAGCCGGTTGTTCGGCAAGGCGACACAGCCCAGGGTATCCTGAGGCGGTCGGCGGCGGGCGTGCTGCTGATAGCCATGCAGCCAGATACCGGAGCCTGTTTTGCCATGCAGGCGATCCAGTTCGTTCGGGTAATCCAGCGGAAATGCCAGCGGCCCGTAGCGCGCCCGCAACGCCGGATCATCCAGGCGCTGCACCAGACGGTACACACCATCAGGCGTGCGCTTGTCGCCTTTGCTCTGTTTATCGCCCCTGTTGGTGCCGCTGACGGCGTATTCATCGGCATCCAGTATCAGCCGGCCCTGGTTGTCGGCATGATAGATATAGAGACGGGCCTGTTCCTTATCCACAAGAAAAATATTTTTGACTGAGGGGCCAAGCTGCAATACATCCAGCGGCACGTCCCGGCTTCCGGCTACCTTGCGTGCCAGCGCCTGCAGGCGGCTATAGGCTTCAGCGAGTCCACGATCCAGTTCAATTTCCTGCAGGCGTTTGCGTTCTTTCTGCAGCGTCTGGCCATAATGCCCGGCATGCGACAGTGCCTGTGTGGCCAGTTGACGATATGCCTCTGCCTTGACCACTGCCAGCAAAGGATCCTGCTGGTCGGCATCCTTGATGATGTGCAATACGGCTGCATAATCGCCGGTTTTCAGGCTGAGTGCAGCGCGCAGCGCCAGCTTGTCCTGCGCCGTCATGTCGCGGGTGAATGGCGAATCGGTCTGCGTCAGGATGGTGGCAAGTTGCTGTTGCATGGGTGATACTGCTTCAGTGGCCTGCAAAGCGCAGGGCAAAAGCAGCAGGAGGACAGCCAACAGGCGCACAGGAAAACAAAAGGAAACATTCATGGCGACGAATCATAGGGATTTTTTTCTTTCCGCACAGTCTGACAGCCCGCATCAGGATGCTCGCCCCCCCGGTGTCAGCATTGATATGATCGTTCTGCATGCCATCAGTCTGCCTGTCGGCGTGTTTGATGTGCAGGCTGTGCTGGCGCTGTTTGCCGGCACGCTGGATTGTCATCAGCATCCGGCATTCGCGGATTTGCAAGGGCTGCGCGTATCCAGTCATTTTGTGATTGACCGGCAAGGTGGCTGCCTGATGTGCGTGCCTCCACAGCGGCGTGCCTGGCATGCAGGCGTTTCCATCTGGCAGGGGCGGCAGCAATGCAACGATTTCGCCATTGGCATTGAATTGCTCGGTGATGCGCATACGCCATTCACGCTACCGCAATATCACCGGGCAGCGCGATTGTGCCAGCAACTCATGCAGGATTACCCGCACATTCAGCCGACGCGCATTGTAGGTCACAGCGATATTGCACCGGGCAGAAAATGGGATCCCGGCCCATGGTGGGACTGGCGGTTTTTCCGTCAGTTGTTGCAGCAAGACTGATACAGGGAAGCATAAGAAAGGCATGGTTGGCACGGGCGGGATTGAACCGCCGACCCCCACCGTGTCAAGGTGGTGCTCTCCCACTGAGCTACGCGCCATTGTGCCATTGCGAGTCATCAGGGCAGGAACACCCCGAAGCGGCGGCGCATGGTAGCGAGGCCTGAGCAAAAATCAAACATCAGAGCCTGTTCGATGTCAACCCAAAGTAGAAATTTTCGCTTTGGACTGGAGATGGATGTGCGCCAGGAGTGATCAGGTTTTGGTTCCATGCTCTGGTCTTGTTTACATATGCTGGCTGTCGGCTAATCTGTAGCAGATGCAGGGCAACCTGGTACTTGGAGTCTGTCGGACTTTGGCAAATCTACTACGAAAAACCGGATATTGGCCAAATCTTCGCCCTGTTTTTGTTAAATAGCGCTGCTATTCGCCGCAAGCAGATCGTAAATTTGGCTCAATCTCGCTATTTCTCGTGACGATTACCAAAGTCCGACAGACTCCTTGCACACTTTTATTTGGCGAAGGTATGGATGAAGATTACACTTGTTCAATGTGCGCCCCGCGTTGGTGATATCGCGGGAAATGTTGCGCTGGTAAAGCGTTATGCCGATCAGTGCGGGGTAACCACGGATTTGCTTGTTTTTCCTGAGTTGATGCTGACGGGCTATCCACCTGAAGATTTATTATTGTTGCCTGATATGATGCAGCGGCTTGAACATGCACTGGCAGCAGTGGCGGCGATGAGTTGTAACGGCCCGGCCATTTTGCTGGGGCATCCGGTGTCTGAAGAAGGAGTGCTCTATAACAGTCTGAGCGTTTTTGCCGGGGGGCAACGGCTCTTTTGTTACCATAAGCAATACCTGCCTAATTACGGGGTGTTTGATGAGCGGCGTTATTTTGCCCGGGGCAGTAAGAAGCAGCACTGTACCTTTCGCCTGAATGGTCAGCGTCTTGGCGTGGCGATTTGCGAAGACCTCTGGCATGATGATTTTATGGCAGCCATGCCAGGGCATCAGGCAGACCTGTGGCTCAGCATCAATGCTTCGCCTTTTCATGCGAACAAGCGGGCGCAGCGGTTGCAGCGTTGTCGCTTGCTGGCAGCGCATGGCGGCGTACCGGTTGCCTATGTAAATATCGTAGGCGGGCAGGATGAGCTGGTATTTGATGGCGCGTCCATGGTGGTGGATCAGCGTGGCCTGTTGATGCAGGCTGACGGTTTCCGGGAAGATACGCTGAGCTTTTCTCCTGCAACGCTTGCGGAACTGGCGCCACAGGCGCTGAGCAGCGATACGCTGGCGGATATGCATCAGGCGTTGCTGCTGGGCTTGCGCGATTATGTGCGGGGCAATGGTGGGCAGCAGGTACTGCTTGGCTTGTCCGGGGGTATTGACTCGGCATTGGTGGCGGCGCTCGCTGCCGAGGCACTGGGGCCTGAGGCTGTGCTTGGCGTGATGTTACCATCCGTGTTTTCCAGTGAGCATTCGTTAAGCGATGCCAGGGAAACGGCACGCTTGCTGGGCATTCGGCATGCTGTGGTGCCCATTACCGATGTGGTGGATGCCAGTATGCAACAATTATCGCCGC
>JALSZZ010000289.1 GCA_027075825.1 Mariprofundaceae bacterium
GCACATCCCGTTCCGGGATTACCATGACGGCGGCCATGATGCTCGGTTATACGCGGCAGGCGGCGGCGCGATTCTCGTTTTTATTGTCGATTCCGGTGATTGTGCTGGCTGGCGGCCTGAAGGTGAAGGACTGGATAGAAACGCCTGATCAGCCTGCGGATGCAATGGTGCTGATGCTTGGCTATGGGTTGTCGGCGGTGTCAGCTTATCTCTGCATTCATTTTTTTCTCAAATATATTGAACGCACTGGCATGGGACCATTCGTTATCTATCGGTTGGCACTGGGCGGCATCCTGCTGTGGATGGTCTGGTAATGCTGGCACCGCAGATTGATCCGGTTGCCGTTCATCTCGGGCCGCTGGCGATTCACTGGTATGGCCTGATGTATGTGCTGGGTTTTGCCGCCGTATGGTGGCTGACGCGCTGGCAGTTGCAGGAAAACGGCTTGTGGCAGCATCGCATTACGCCGCAGCAATACGAAAACCTGTTCAGCGCGCTGATTCTCGGCGTGATTATCGGTGGCCGACTGGCCTATGTGTTGTTCTATAATTTCGATTACTACTGGCATCACCCGCTGCATATTCTTTATGTCTGGCAAGGTGGCATGAGTTTTCATGGTGGTCTGGTCGGGCCGATTGTGGCTGGCTGGTGGTATTGCCGTCGCCACGGTCTGCCTTTTCTGGCCCTGGCCGACCGCTTTTTTGTTGTGGCGCCACTGGGACTGGCAGCCGGGCGCATGGGCAATTTCATTAACGGTGAGTTGTGGGGGCGGGTGAGTGATGTGCCCTGGGCGATGATTTTTCCCGCTGCCGGTGATGGTCTGCCACGCCATCCCAGCCAGTTGTATGAACTGGGGTTGGAAGGCATCGCCCTGTTCCTGCTGTTGTGGTTCACCCGTCACTGCAACTGGCGGCCTGGCGCGCATGTCTCGCTGTTTCTCGTTGGCTATGCCTTGGCGCGGATTGTTTGCGAGCAATTCCGCCAGCCGGATGCGCAGCTCGGCTTTTTGTTTGGCCCGGTGACCATGGGCGCGCTGCTTTCTTCCGTGATGCTGATTGTTGGTGGTATTGGTCTGTATCGGACGACACGGGCCAGATCATGAAGCTTTCCGTGGTGATCCCCGCCTATAATGAGGCGAAACGCCTGCCAAAAACGCTGGAGGCGGCCTGTGGCTGGTTGTGCGAAAACATGGATGATGATGTTGAAATACTGATTGTTGACGATGGCAGCACGGACGATACCGCCGGATGCGTGCAGCCCATGCTGGAGAAGCGCCCTTATTGCCGCCTGCTCGGCGATGGTATCAATCGCGGCAAGGGAGCGGCTGTGCGCCGTGGTATGCTGGAAGCGACGGGTGATATTCGTTTGTTCATGGATGCGGATCATTCGACGCATATCCGCGAAGTGGTGAAAGTGTTGCAGGCGATGGATGCTGGCGCTGACGTGGTGATGGCCTCCCGTCAGCATCCGCAGTCGGATATTAGCCGCCATCAATCCTGGTTGCGCGAGCATATGGGCATGACGTTTAACCTGTTGATGAAGCATTATGTGGACCTTGATTTCAGGGATACGCAGTGTGGCTTCAAGGCTTTTACGGCAGCGGCAGCCAGGGAGATATTTTCACGGGCGCAGCTTGATGGCTTCAGTTTCGATGTGGAACTGCTGTATTTAGCGCAACGCCTTGGTCTGACCATTCAGGAAATTCCGGTGCAATGGATTCACCGGGAAAACTCACGGGTGCGTATGCTGATTGATCCGGCGCTGATGTTTCGCGATATTCTGCGCATTCGCCGCCTGCACCGGGAAACGGATTTTTCATGATGCAGCGCTGGTGGCAGGCCACGGCCACCCTGCGCGGGGCCATGCGCGATCTGGCTCCGATTGTGCTGGTGATCCTGTTTTTTCAGGAGGTGGTGCTGGGCCAGTCGATTCCTGATCTTGGCGACATGCTCACCGGTATGCTGTTTGTGCTGCTGGGGCTGGCGCTGTTTGTGCGCGGCCTGGAAATCGGCCTGTTTCCGCTGGGCGAGAATATGGCCCATGCCTTTGCCCGCAAGGGCAATGCCTTCTGGTTACTGACATTCGCCTTCCTGCTGGGCTTTGGCACGACGATTGCCGAACCGGCGCTGATTGCCGTGGCTGGCAAGGCAGCAG
>JALSZZ010000290.1 GCA_027075825.1 Mariprofundaceae bacterium
CTGGCTTCCCTGCAAAACAAAATCATCCTGTTTGGCTTTACAGATGGCGCTATGGCCACAGAGGCTGACACGCCTGTAGCACAGGCCGTGTCAGCGATTGAGTTTCAGGCTGATCTGTTGCAAAGCCTGCTCGAACAAACCCTGGTTAAACGTCCCGGCTGGATGAAATGGACTGAGCTTGGTTTGCTGGTAGTCTGTGGTGTGTTTTTGATGTTGGCTTTGCCGCGACTGCATTTGTTGTGGGGAACGATTGGCACCCTGGTGTTGGCAATCGTTATTGCCGGTGCGGGTATTGGCCTGCTATTGGCCAAACAGATCTGGCTGCAAACAATGGGTATTGCCTTGTTTTTGCTAATCGGACTGTTGGCAGTGACGGTGTGGCGTTTGCTGACCGATGTGCCTGTTGGCGGCAGCACTGAATCAGCAGAGCAGAATAAGATGATGGCGCTGACGTTCCAGAGTCAGGGTATGCTGGACATGGCCTTTGACAAGCTTCGTCTGTGCCCGGTGAACGATGATATTCTCAATCAACTATACAATCTGAGCCTGGATTTTGAACGCAAACGCCAGTTGGACAAGGCTGGCGATGTGTATGAATACATTCTCAGCCATCAGAGTGACTTCCGTGATGTCAGGGAACGTCTTGAGCGCCTGAACCAGGCCATGGAAGGCGTGGCCACAGGTACAGGCTCCATGGGCGGCGGTATGGATACCTTGTTGGTCGCAGGTGGAGCCAAGCCAACGCTGGGGCGCTATGAAATCGTTAAAGAACTGGGCAAGGGTGCCATGGGCATTGTTTACCTCGGTCGCGATCCCAAGATCAATCGTTATGTGGCCATTAAAACCATGGCACTGAATCAGGAATTTGAGGCGGATGATGTCGAGGAAGTCAAGGCACGTTTCTTCCGCGAGGCAAAAACAGCAGGCATGCTGAGTCATCCGAATATTGTGACGATGTATGATGTTGGCGAGGAGCATGATCTGGCCTATATCGCCATGGAATACCTCGATGGCAGTGATCTTGCCCCTTACACCAAGAAGGGCAAGCTGTTCCCGCCACAGGCAACGCTGAAAATTTGTGGCAAGGTCGCCGAGGCCTTGCATGTGGCGCATGCGCAAAGCGTCATTCACCGTGATATCAAGCCTGCCAATATTATGTTGCTGAAAGATAAAACGGTCAAAGTTACCGACTTTGGCATTGCCAGAATCAGCGCTGCCAGCAAAACCAAGAGCGGTGTGGTGCTGGGTACGCCATCCTATATGTCGCCTGAGCAGCTTTCCGGCAAGCACATTGACGGACGCTCTGATTTGTTTTCGCTGGGTGTGATGATGTATGAAATGCTCGGTGGCGTGCGTCCTTTCCGGGGTGACTCCATGGCCACGCTGATGTTTCAGATCGCCAATGAACCTCATCCGGATATTCGCGAGCATTGCGAAGCGGCTACAGAAAGCCTGGCCAGGCTGATTGATCGTATGCTGGCCAAGGACCCGGAGGCACGAATTCCCAATGGCGCTGAGGTGATTCGTGGTATTATTCAGTGCTTGCGTGAAATGAACAGGTAATCCGATGAGTAAACTTGAAATGGCTGGTGCCACTGATGTTGGTATCAAACGAGATCACAATGAAGATGCGATTGGCATGACACCAGAGCTGGGCTTTGCCGTGCTGGCTGATGGCATGGGCGGCCATAATGCAGGTGAGGTTGCCAGTGCTATGGCCGTGGATATTGTAACCCGTTACTTTAAGGAACGCCTGACAGATATGCCGGAAGGCCGACTGGACGAAAACACGGGGTACACGGCTGAATCCATGCTCGCGCAGCATGTGATTGGTCGCGCCAATAACGCCATTTTTGAAGCAGCTCAGCGAAAGCAGGAATGCGCGGGCATGGGTTCGACCATTGTCGTGGCTATGGTGTATGGCAACCGCCTGACGGCAGCGCATATCGGCGACTCGCGTATGTATTGTCTGCGCAGGGATGTGCTTTCACATGTTACCGAGGATCACTCCCTGATTCAGGAGCAGGTGCGGCGCGGTCTGCTGACACAGGCGGATGCCAGAAACTCATCCATCAAGAACCTGGTAACACGGGCCCTTGGTATTGAGCCGGATGTCGAACCGGATGTGGTGGAAGAAATTATTCAGCCTG
>JALSZZ010000291.1 GCA_027075825.1 Mariprofundaceae bacterium
GAGAGGGGTTGCGTCACCCGTCCCAAAAGTGATAGTTCCAATTATAGGAAAAAAAACTGGTGACGCAACTCTAAGGGGTGGTTTGTCCTCAAAAAATCGCCCGGACAACACAGAGGAGCGTCATCATGACGAAAACATTTCTGGATTCACTGGTGTCCGAACACCAGTACATGGTTCTGCCAATCGGCCACACCGTAGCTTTGAAGCAGTGCGGCATCACTTCTCCAGCCGCAGTGTTCGTAGCCCAGGCATTGTTCTCCCAAGCCTACCGGCGTCACCGCCAATACCATGGAAAAACATCAGGCATCGCCTGCCGCATCTCACTCACCCAACTGCAACAGCTCACCGCCCTTTCCAGATCATCTGTTCAGGCAGGCCTGGAAAAACTGGAGAGCGCAGGCCTCATTCGCCGAGGCGATACTGACAGACGAGGCACGCTATTTGATATGTCCAAGATGGCCGAAGCCTTCATGCAGCACGCCACAAGGCAGTCACACATCAGAACGAAAAACCTCGAAAGCCCTCAAGTCCCAGCCGGCACCCCCACCGAAAAAACCTCTCCAGCCACACCAGTTGTCGCCAACCCCGATCCCGATCCTGCCCTCAACGAAACCCTCACCACTCGCCTGAAAGCCATTGAAAAGCAGATCAAGCAACTCAAGGAGCAGCTGACAGCCGGTCAAAGTACTGACCCAGCTGACATGATCAGGCAACTGCGCATGAGCCTGAAGCATGGAAAGCCCATGACAGATGAAAAAACCCTGTTATTGAGCAAGCAGATCTCCATCCTTGAACAGGAGCGCAAACAGATTCAAATGGAAATCGACCGGATTAGAAAAGCGCTGGCCTCATCCGAAAGAACCCCGGCTCACAAACTGAAGGAGAAGGATCGGTTGCCCAGGCAGGTGGCCTCCAAACCCAAGCGCCCGGCACGCAACCACCTCAAGTGGATGATACGAAGGTTGAAGCAAATGCGAGTGAGCAATCCGATGGAGACGGCCTGCGAAGTGCTATGGGCATTGGAAAACGGCTGGTATGCCACCTCACCTGTGGCGCAGGGATGGAAGCCATTCCAGGCTCTGGCCTCAGCACTCAAACTGATCGAGCAAGGCCGTTGGCGATCTCCATCCGGGTGCGAGAGCTGGCGCTATCAGCAGAGAGTTGCCATGGCCATCGGAATGAAGGTGTGAGATGGACTGTGGGATGTACCGGCTTTCGGCACCCTATATAACAATACTCCCTACGGGAGCATTGAGAACATATCTCGCCGCCGGCTCGATGTGTTTGCGATCATGATGGTTTATGGGACCTGCGGATCCCCCCGTAGCAAAGGGGGGGGATCTCATCAACAACGCTATTTATAGCATTCAGCAGGCTGCCGCCGGAGCTCTCGACCAGTGCGTGCGGAGAGTAGACACGGTAGAGATAATCCGTCCCACTGCACTTGGCTCAAGTTTGTTAGGGAGAAGGTCATTTTTCATTGATTCTTTCTTTCAGCTCTTCATACAGAGGCCGCCAGTGAAGGCGCTCGACTTCATCCAAACCATCGATAAAATCAATCAGGATCGTTGCAGCAAGAAAGATAAGTTCATCTGTGAAATCCAAATCTTCAGCTGCCGCCTCTACCGCCGCATCGTCCAGATGGAATTTGCCAATCCGTTCTGGTTGGATTATCCATGTGCTTAGCTGCATTAGTTGGTCACGAAATGTGAAGTTTTCAGATGAGACCGGTGTGACACGAAGTAAGTAGCCCGCAGCATGGTAAGGATAATTTTCAAAGATCTCTTTAGCGTCCATCGTCTCTTTCCTCTTTTTTGGTTGAAAAAATCATTCTTGTCGTTACGTTCGCGAACGCGCGGGCGCAGTGGTTCTTTCTTTTGACTTTGGTGACGCGCTTTTGTTAATTGTCAGGTTCCGGAAGATTGATTTCGACTGTCACAAAGCATTCAGGCTTCTTTGCAAGCCAGTGACGTAACATCTCCACCGGCGTTCGCCCATTCAGGGCCCGCTGCAGGATATGATGATTGTACAGATAGACATACCGCTGCAACAGCTGCTCCATGCTCTGACTGTCGTCACAGTAATGGGTTGCCAGCACATCCTTGATCCTGCCATTGAACCGTTCCACCATCCCGTTGGT
>JALSZZ010000292.1 GCA_027075825.1 Mariprofundaceae bacterium
GCTGCCTCATCATGTGGCCGTCATTTTTCAGCCTGCCGAAGAGCAGGCTACCGGCGCCCGTGCCATGCTTGATGACGGAGTGTTGAATGATTTTATGCCGCGCCGCATGCACGCCCTACATGTGTTTCCACACCTTCCCACAGGCGCGCTTGGCCTGCGTCGTGGCGTGATGTGTGCCGCAACCGATTTGTTTACGATCACCGTGCGCGGCAAAGGCGGGCATGCTGCCCGGCCCCATGAATGCAGCGATGTTATTCTTGCCGCCAGCCATATGCTGCAATCCATTAACCAGATTATCAGCCGCCGGGTGAATGCCGGGCATCAGGCAGTGCTCAGTATTGGCCGTTTTCAAAGCGGCTTTGCCGCCAACGTCATGCCCGAAGAAGCATCATTTTCCGGCACCATCCGCAGCCTGCACCCGGAAGCGCATCAGCAAATCCGTGAAAGCATTCAGAACATGAGCCGACATATTGCAGCGGCATGGTGCGTGCAGACCAGCTTTGAACTGCAATGCAGCATTCCGCTGTTACGCAATGATGATGCTGTCATGGATATGACGGAACGCTGTTTGCGGCAATATCTGCCCGAGACATCGCTGGTCATGCTCGATGAGGCTTCCATGGGCGGTGAAGATTTTGCAGAGTTTCTCGCCCATGTGCCAGGCTGCCTGCTGCGTCTGGGGACGTGTGGCAGCGAGGCTTCCGCCTACCCATTACATCATCCGTCATTTGATATTGATGAATCCGCCATGCGTCACGGCATGCTTGCCCTGCTGGCGCTGGCTTGTAACTAGGAGTCTGTCGGACTTTGGCAAATCTACTGCGAAAAATCGGATATTGGCCAAATCTTCGCCCTGTTTTTGTTAAATAGCGCTGCTATTCGCCGCCAACAGGCCGTATATTTGACTCAATCCCGCTATTTCTCGCGACGATTGCCAAAGTCCGACAGACTCCCGGGAATAAACACAGGAAATAATCATGCACGAAACCGTCCAACACTATTATGGCAAAGAGCTGACATCTTCAGCCGATCTGAAAACCACCGCCTGCTGCGATGCCAGTGCCATGCCCGCATGGCTTAAGCCGTTGCTGGCCAATATTCACCCGGAGGTGCTGAACCGTTATTATGGTTGCGGTCTGGTTTGTCCGCTGGCCCTGGAAGGCCGCCGGGTACTGGATCTGGGCAGCGGCAGTGGCCGCGATGTCTATGCGCTGGCGCAACTGGTGGGCCAGCATGGCGAGGTCGTCGGCGTGGACATGACTGAAGAACAACTGGCCGTGGCCGAACAATATCGCAACTATCATGCGAAGCGGTTTGGCTATGCCAATGTGCGCTTTCTCAACGGCTATATCGAGCATCTGGAGGCGCTGCCCTTGTCGCCGGAATATTTTGACGTGGTCGTCTCCAATTGCGTGATCAATTTATCACCGGACAAGGAAGCCGTGCTGCGCGGCGTGCATCATGTGCTCAGGGCAGGTGGTGAGTTCTATTTCTCGGATGTCTATGCCGACCGCCGCCTGCATGAAGTTGTGCGGCGCGATCCCGTATTGTATGGCGAATGCCTTGGCGGCGCTTTGTATTGGCAGGATTTTTTGCATCTGGCCCGGCGCTGTGGCTTTGCTGACGTGCGTCTGGTGGAAAGCCGGGGACTGGAAGTCACCGATGAGAAGCTGGCCGCCAAACTCGGCGATGTCCGCTTTTGCTCTGCGACGTATCGCCTGTTCAAGGCCGATGACCTGGAAGACAGTCTGGAGGACTATGGCCAGCAAGTCTGCTACCGGGGCACGCTGACGGAGGCCGAAACGGTATTTGTTCTCGATGCGCAGCATCGCTTTACCCGTGGCGAAACGGTGAATGTGGATGGCAACACCTGGCGCATGCTGAAAGAAAGCCGTTTTGCACGCTATTTTGATTTCAACGGTGATTTTTCCGCACATCGCGGCGCATGCCCGGCTGCACAGGCATGCCCCGTCTTTGATATCACTCAGGAAGAGGACTGCGGCCCATCCTGCTGTTGCTGATAAGCGGCATAAGCAGCACGAATCCCCTGTTGCAAGTTTGTGGATGCCTGCCAGCCAAGTTGTTGCATTAAGCTGACATCCATCAGTTTTCTTGGTGTGCCATCGGGTTTGGCA
>JALSZZ010000293.1 GCA_027075825.1 Mariprofundaceae bacterium
TGAAATAATCTTGTTAGCAGGCACAATGCGCCGCAGTTGCCAGGATGGCGGAATTGGTAGACGCAAGGGACTTAAAATCCCTTGGGCTTTATGCCCGTGCGGGTTCGACCCCCGCTCCTGGTACCATATAACGTTTTTACAACGTCCCAAGAAAGCCTGTAAGCCTAGTGTTTACGGGCTTTTTGTTGTCTTTGTGTCCGTTCGTATCCTGTACTGTGCCGCGACATACACCCACAAAACAGGTGCTGTTCCGGGTATTGATCATGAAGAAGCAGGTTCGCAACAGTTTGTGCGCCAGAGCGACAATGGTAGTTCGCTTCGCTCAGGCTCATGCCAGGAATCGCCTGCAAGAACTCAAGGCTCTGTCAGGGTTTGACACCTGCCATGCAGCACTCATGATACAACAGCATGGGAGGCTGCCGGATAGTATGAAATTGTCATATGTGTTGATTTTTGTTTTAGCCGTTACATGGCTGCTTACAGGCTGTACGCCACCATCTTATGATGCCACCCCGGCAAACGCTTACAGGCAGCCGCCGCCTGTGGTGCAGTATCGCGATAAACGTATCTTCAATATCACGCAATTCAGAGCCCTGATCAGCCGCCTGCGTCATGAAGGGCGAAATGTGCTGGCTGACGACCTGGAAACATTCGCTGCCAACGGTGGTATCGGTCATCACCTGGCCGGCAGCGAGCATGTGCGGGCGGATGCATTGCTCAGTCAGGCGCAATCCTACCTTGGCGTGATTCATTGTATGGGAGGCAACACCCGCCGCTGCATGGATTGTTCCGGCCTGGTCTCGCGCACATTCCGGGATTTTGGCGTGCCTGCGCCACAGGGTTCGCAGAATCTTGCGCACTATGGTGATCTGATCATCGATCCTGCAAATTTAAGAGCAGGGGATATGTTGTTTTTTGAAGGAACCTATAATACTGATATGGCCATCACCCATTCGGGGCTTTACATGGGGAATGGAAAATTCATCCATACTTCCGGCAAGTTTGGCGTTGAAATCCGCGATTTCCGGCATTCGCATTATTGGCAGCGGCACTTTCTGTTCGGCAGTCGTGTGATTCAGCCCTGATGCCTCAGCTTGCCGGATGACCATCGGGAACTATCAACACAAGCCCGATCACCGGCAACGAAGACGAAAACCGAGGTCATCCAGATGATTGCCAACAGCGCTCATGTAACGACTGGCGGAGCGCAACAGTTTGGCAACATCATTCCAGGAACCGCCACGATACATGCGCTGCGTGCAGTCGCCATTATTTTCTTCCTGCCAGATACGGCCATCATCAGGGGCATCCATGTAGTTGACATGATAGCAATCAGCCACCCACTCGCGTACATTGCCATGCATATCGTACAGGCCAAACGCATTGGGCAGAAAAGAACCGACCGGCGCGGCCTGCAAGGTATAATCATCCGCGCACAGCGAATTGCGCCAGTTGGGATTGGGAGATGTACTGTCCGCGCCGTTGGCATATTTGCAGAGTTCTGCCGGATCATCGCCAAAGCTGTAACGACTGCTGCTGCCTGCCCGGGCTGCGTACTCCCATTCCGCTTCGGAAGGAAGGCCGCAATCCATCCCTGACTGCTGGCTCATCCATTGCGCAAAAGCCATGGCATCGTGCCAGTCAACACCAACAACCGGCTGCTCAGACCCCGTCACTGCATCACCAAGCTTGCGGTAATAGGGCACGGTTCCCGTTTCCATATGATACATGCTGCCAGCACGCCGCCAGCGTGGTTCATGGCTGGGCATTGCTTCGCTGAAACGCGTGTACTGCGCCACGGTCACCTCATACTTGCCCATCCAGAAACCTTGCGCGATATGAACCGGGTGCTGCGCCACTTCACGGGACGAATGCCCCGGCTCATCGGCTGTTGCGCCCATCAGGAAATCACCGGAAGGAATCCACACAAAGGTCATGCCTTCAACGGTTTTTTCCCGGATTGGAGCAGCGCCTGTGGCATCTTCTGCCCAGGCATTTATGGCTGCCAGAGTGGTGGCGAGCAGACAGCCGGTAAACAACGTTCTGCTGATCACGAACAAGAACACGGCCTAAAACTGCCCCTTGCGCAATTGTCGGGCGCGTTGCCTGCTGCGCTGTATCGCCTGTTC
>JALSZZ010000294.1 GCA_027075825.1 Mariprofundaceae bacterium
TCCATGCCGTTCGGCGTTGTTCCGTACTGTCCGTGCGGCTGACATTGATGCACTGGATATGACCGAACCCCGTGCGCTGCAACCAGATTTCCAGCATTGCAAGGCTGGGAATGAACCATACATTGCGCATCTTTGCATAGCGGCCGGGAGGCACCAGGCATTGCTGTGCATCGCCGTTGATAATCAGCGTTTCCAGCATCAGGGTGCCGCCCGGGCGCAGCAGGCGGCGGATCTGCGCCAGGTGCTCGATCGGTGCGCGTCGGTGGTACAGCACGCCCATCGAGAACACAACATCCAGCCCTTGAAACGACCCAGGCAGATCCTCCATGCCAATGGGCAGGTAATAGGCGGGAATTTCCGCTAGGCCGCGTTTGCAAGCAGCAAACTGCGCAGCATACAGTGGTGAGGGATCAATGCCGATGGCGAGTGCGCCAGCATCAACCATGCGCCACATATGGTAGCCGGAACCGCAGCCGATATCGAGCACGACAGCATGGTGGAGATCCGGCAAGGCTGGGGCAAGCCGTCGCCATTTCATGTCCGAGCGCCACTCGGTATCAATATCAACGCCGTACAGGCAAAATGGTCCCTTTCGCCATGGGCATAGTGCCTGCAGGGCGTTGCGGATGTGGTCGGTATCTGGATGTGCAGGCCCGATCCGGACGATATTCGAGGAGGCATCGAAGCATCCCTGCGCATCGTCGGGCAAGGAGGCAATGGCTTCTTGCCAGCGCGGCCAGTCGCCATGCTGTTTGGCCTGCTGCCAGCCTCGCTGCATTTGGATAAGCAGTTCCTCGGTGCCAAGCAGGTCATGCGCTGCCAGGGCGTGCGACAGGGCTGCGCATTCGCGCGCAATGAAATCATCCATCATCACGGATAGCGATCATGGATGCGAAATTGAAGCACTGGAACCAGGGATAGACTTGCTGGAAACCTGCCGCTTGCAGGCGTTGGCAATGTGTCTCAAGCGTCTCCGGTAGCAGGACTTGCTCCAGCGCGGCGCGCTTGCGGCTGATCTCCAATTGCGAGTATCCCTGCAGACGCTTGAAGGATTCATGCATGTCCGTGTGCCATTGCTGGGCATCGGCATCGGCAAAGGTGATCTTTTCTGACAGGGCCAGTGCGCCGCCAGGGCGCAGTCCTTGCCGGATTTGACGCAACAGGCCGAGGCGTCGTGCAGGCGGGATGAATTGCAGCGTAAAGTTCAACACGACCAAGCCTGCATCCTGAATGCGCACATCGCCAATATCGCCGCAGATCAGGTGAATGCGCGGATCGGTCAGGCGTTGGCGAGCGCGAGCGAGCATCGGCATGGAGGCATCCACGCCGATCAAGCGGCATTGGGCAGGGACATGCGGCAGCATTGCAGCCATTCCAGCACCAAGTGAGCAGCCGAGGTCATAGATGCGCTTCCCACGGGCGCCGTAGCGGGCGGCCAGCACGCCGAGCATCTCCAGGCTCAGGGCGTACCCGGGTACCGAGCGTTGAATCATATCGTCGAATACCGCCGCGACATGACGGTCGAAGGTGAATCGCTCCGGGGCATGATTGGTGAACAGCGTATCGCGGCTGCTGGACATGGGGCAAGCCTACTCCGGCCCCCCGGTACATTGCCATACGCGCAATAATCCCGCTTGTAAGGGTATTCGGGCCTGCCATCCTGTCATTTGCTGTATTCGGTCTGTCGATAGTGGCCTTGCGATGGCCATAGCCGGGTCATCATTTCCTGCAAATTGCGGCCCCTGCGGAAATCCCGCAATATCGCACAGCGTTTCGACGACCTCTCCAATGGTGTGCAGCGTCCCAGAGGCAATATTGAGCACTGTGCCCCGTGCATCGCCGATTGGATGCTGTAGCAGCGCCAGAATGGCTGTGAAAAGGTCATCGATATACAGGAAGTCGAAGGCATGATAGCGGTTTGACCGCAGCTGTGGTGCCTTCCCGCGGCGCAGGGCGGCAACTGCGCCGGGAATCAGCCGGGATAGGTTGGGGTCGTTTGGTCCATAGATATTCGAAAAGCGGAGCGATAGGACTGGTATGCCATAGCTTTTGGCGAAGGCATGCCCCAGGGTATCAGCGCAGAGTTTGGATGCGCCGTACAGGTCTTCCGGCAGCGTGAGTTGGTCTTC
>JALSZZ010000295.1 GCA_027075825.1 Mariprofundaceae bacterium
GCTGAAAAGCTTGCAAGGCGGATGCGTGCATGCTCACTCCGTATGAAAATGAATTCGTCCTGGGCCTCTAGGGTAATCTCTTCTGCGTCTGACATCTCCCGGAGGAAATCGTGAGTCTTGCGTGCATGGGCGGTTGCTGCTCCCTCTTCCTCGACATGAGCGGGTACCTGCACGCGAATTTCGGTTTCTAGATTGTTGGAGATGACTAGCAATACGTCTTTCCGGGCTAGCAGCAGCAGGTGGGAAAAGATCGGGGTTGCGCTGCGACGCTCTGTGAGTCCCTGCGCTTCCGAGACTGCGGTGAACAACGCGTCTCTTGGGAGGGTGACTTGGAAGTTCATAATTTTCCTCCATCGTCATCATCAAGCCTGTGCATGCTGTGAAGTGATTGCGTAACCTACGCGTAATTCTTGGGTTTTCCAAGGGATATCCCTGTGGATGTTGTTGTGGATGGATTGCGAGTGCAGTGCATGGATGTAGTGTGTGTCCCGCAGAACGAAATCCATGCACAACTTGTCCACGCTCTCTTCCACTATGCATGCACACGGGATTCACCGGCGTAAACGTGCCTCGAGCCGGGAGATTTCCTCATCCAGCGCCGGGTTTTCCTTGCGCATGGCCTCGATTTTCTGCACGGCGTGTAAAACGGTCGTGTGGTGACGTCCTCCAAATCCCTGTCCGATCTCGGGGAGAGACAGGGTGGTCAATGTCTTGGCGAGATACATGGCCACTTGTCTTGGGAAGGCCACGGCGCGCGCGCGCTTGCCCGAGCGCATCTCGCGCACGTGAATGCCGTAGAAGTCGGCCACGGCTTCTTGGATTTCCTCGATTCCCACCACGTGTTCGTGTCCACGGAGCATGTCCCGCAGGACACGGCGGGCCACTTCTAAGGTGATCGGCTCTCCGGTTAATGACATGTGCGCGGTGAGACGTGTGAGTGCTCCTTCCATTTCACGCACATTGCTCGTGATCTGTGAGGCGATCAGCTCGGCCACTTCGTCCGGCAATTCCACCTCGGCGATGCGCGTCTTGGAGCGCAGGATCGCCAGCCTCGTCTCGTAGTCGGGCGGTTGGATGTCAGCCACGAGCCCGCTGTTGAAGCGCGAGCGCAGCCGCTCGGCAATGCCGCGAAACTCTAGGGGGCTCCGATCGGAGGCGAGCACGATCTGTCTTCCTGCCGCATGCAGCTCGTTGAAGGTGTGGAAGAACTCCTCCTGCGTGCGTTCCTTTCTCTCGATGAACTGCACATCGTCCACGATGAGCACATCCACCTGTCGGTAGCGCTCGCGGAACGATTCCACGCTCTGTCCGCGAATGGCTTCAATCAGTTCGTTGGTGAAGGCTTCACCCGTCCGATACACCACCTTTGCCGGCATCGTATGCACGATCCGAAGGGCGATGGCATTGAGCAGGTGCGTCTTGCCTAGGCCCACACCTCCATAGATGTAAAGTGGATTGTAAGCCTTGCCCGGATTGCGCGATACGGCCTCGCACGCCGCGTGGCAGAAGCGGTTGCTCTCACCAACGACAAAGTTTTCAAAGGTGAATCGAGGATCCACATGCCCATCCACACGGCCGGGCGTGGTTTCTCGCTTGGCTTGGGTACGGGTCTCCTTGGCAAGCGAGGAATCCACGCGGAATTCGAGGACAAGCTCTCCCCCGCTTACCTCTTCAAGCACCTTGCGCATGAGATCTTCGTATCGCCTTTGCAACTCCTCCAAGAAGAAGCGACTTGGAGCCGCCACGATCACACGCCCATCGTCCACCTTGACTGATAGCGGACGAAACCAGGCATCAAACGCGCTTGTACCCACCTTGTCCTGGAGCATTGAGACCATTTGCGCCCAGATCCAGTCGGCTGCTGTCATTTGCTCCTCCACACCCGGGTCGAGCTTGGCCTGCATGCCTTCTACTTGCAATCTTTCTCGACAAAACCTATGATCTTGCTCAGATATTGATGCAGCGAAGGAGGGCATGATGGGCCTGTTTCAGGATCACCGCAAGACGATTGCCACGGGCTTCGGGCTCGCCGTGCTGTTGATCGCGCTGGGCCAGGTGGCGGGCGACGGCCTGGGCGGCGATGAGGTCGTGGCAGCGCTCGCGCGCTGGGGCCATTTCCTGGCCG
>JALSZZ010000296.1 GCA_027075825.1 Mariprofundaceae bacterium
TCGACAACCTCGACCTGCAAAACAGGGGGCCGGTGACCGTAACAGCGGTTGCCGCTGATGGCCGCACAACGAGCTTTGAAGCTTTGCTGCGCATTGATACGCCCAAGGAAGCAGATTATTACCGCCACGGCGGTATTCTGCATTATGTGCTGCGCCAGTTGGCACAGCGCTGATACACCTTATACCGGGAGCCTCCGCTCCCGGTATTTGCTACCTGTTATGCCAAATATCCTGTTTCTGATCTTTGTCCTGCTGCTGGCGGCCTGTAGCCCTCAGCAGCCTGTTGATAACGGCCTGAGACTGACTGATGGCTGGCATGCCAGGGTCATCGCCAACTGGCAACATGATCGCCCCGATATGCTGCACCTTAGCGCCGATGAACAAACCCTCTACCTGAGCTTTGAAAACATAAAGAGCAGCAAGCCAGCGCTTGGCCGCATTATGCCCGGGAGTACAAACAGGGCTGAGCGATTGTTATACGGCCTGAAAGCTGGCGATGGCCTGCGGCTGGATGCGCATGGCAGATTGTGGCTGGGAGAGGAAACCAGCGGTGGTTACCTCTGGATGATTGCCCATCCGGAACATTTGCTTGCCGCACAACACATTGACAGGGAGAATATCGCCACACTCCCCAAAACAATCAGACGGGTGAACAATGCCGGTCGCATGGCGCATGAAGGCTTGGCCTTTTCCACTGACGGGCGCTTTCTGTATTTGCTGGATGAATGGCATCACGGTGCGCTCTATCGCCTGCGCCTTGCTGATGAGCAATTGCGGGTATTTCATCGTCAGCAGGGCTGGTTGCCTGTTCAACAGCCAGCGCAGGCGCGGTCAACAGCCTTGCACCTCCATGCCGCCACATTCCAGCGCGGTGAGGATATGGAACTGATGCCTGACGGTACGCTGCTCTTTGCGGAAACCAGCACTGGCATCATTCAGCAACTGGATGACCGTGGAAGCAAACCTGTTGTTCGTCCCTTTCTGCATGATGCCGCTATTGCGCACCCGGATAATCTCGAATGGGATCGTCAGCGCCATTGCCTGTGGATCACGGACGATAGCAGGCTCTCGGAGCTATGGCGCTGGGATCAACACGGTTTTCAGCGCATTGCGCATACGGATGTGGGCGAAATTACAGGCGTGGAAACAGCATCTGACGGACGCATCTGGATCAACCTTCAGGGCCAGCGTCAGGGGCAGGATCAGACCATCGAACTCTCGCAATAGTTCAGTTCGGGGCCAGAGACCCCTCCTACAGGAGAGTTCACCGGCATCGCGTGCAGGAGCGGTCTCCAGACCGCGAACCTCCCCCGAACGCTGCATTTCATCATGCGGGAGTGGCATCATCTGCGATGATCGTCAGCGCACCCATCCGTGGTGAAAATTTCCGGGCGCGGTGATTCGGGGCCAGAGACCCCTCCTACAGGAGAGTTCACCGGCACCGCATGCAGGAGCGGTCTCCAGACCGCGAACCTCCCCCGAACGCTGCATTTCATCATGCAGGATGGCACCATCTGCAATGATCGTCAGCGCACCCACCCGTGGTGAAAATTTCCGGGCGCGATGATTCGGGGCCAGAGACCCCTCCTACAGGAGAGTTCACCGGCACCGCGTGTAGGAGCGGTCTCCAGACCGCGAACCAGGCTGCCCTGTTCTTCTTCAGGTCAGCTTATCGGTTGATGTAACTCAGGAATACGGAGACGGGCGTTTGTTCATCAAGCAAGGCCTGAACGTGCCCCTCAGGATTCACCAGATACACAAAAGCTGTGTGGTCAACCGTATAATCCTGATTGGCAGGCTGATCAGGAACGTGGTAGCTGACGCGCCAGCGGGCCGCCACTTGCTTTAATTCGTCTGGCGATCCGGTGATGCCCTGAATAGCGGGGTGAAAAAAGTGGCTGTACTGTTGCAGTAATTCAGGCGTATCACGGCGCGGATCCAGACTGATAAAAAGACCGGCAAGCTGATGCCCATCCGCTTTGCGGATGACCTCTGCAATGGTTGCCAATGCTGTCGGACAAATATCCGGGCAATGGGTATAGCCAAAATACAACAACACCCAGCGCCCCCGAAAATCGTGTAATGACACATCGCCATCCGCGCTGTGCAAGGTGAAATCAGCCC
>JALSZZ010000297.1 GCA_027075825.1 Mariprofundaceae bacterium
TGCCGATTATTCTCTCTTACACCAGCTGGGTGTTCCGGGTCATGCGCGGCAAGGTAACGGTTGAAAGTATCGCCAGGAATTCACACAGCTCATATTAGACCATACTGATATCAAGCGATGGCGCGAATCGTGGCGACACCAGTACAGGGTTCGCGCCAACAGCACACAAGGAGGTTTTATGTGGTACATAATCTGGTTGTTCGTGGCATTCATGGCCATACTCGCAGGCCGCAAGGCAGTCACCTTCACTGAAGATTGAATCCGCATATTACGAAGCAGTGTTGCCCGGATGGGCCGCTTGCCATTTGTGGTCATCATTCGCCGGTTTTTCGGAACAGGAGACCCCCAGGGGGCACACGCCGCCGGATCACCCCTCAGTCCGCGAACCACGGGAAATTCCCAATGTAGGAGCGGTCTCCAGACCGCGAACCACATCCAGCCGTCATCTTCCGGCGGTTCGGGGCCAGAGACCCCTCCTACAGGGAGGCAGGCACCGCAGGATTAACCCTCAGTCTTCGAACCGATCGCGAACCCCGGGTGTCCGATGTAGGAGCGGTCTCCAGACCGCGAACGGCATCCAGCCGTCATCTTCCAGCGGTTCGGGGCCGGAGGCCCCTCCTACAGGGGGGTACGCGCCGCCGGATCAACCCTCAGGCCTCGAACCGACCGCGAACCAGACTGTTTCCGGTCGCCCTCTTTTCCCCGTTGTTGACCCTGGCAGGCTTGTTCTCCAGTGTTCCGCCCCTTTATAAAGTAATCAATCGTCTGCTGCCTGTGGTCACCCGGGCAGTTTTTTACCCTGTAAGGGCACGGCTGACAAGGCAGGCGACGACAAATCAGGTGCGTGTTCCGGTTTCTTTTCGTCCGAATACGCAGGAGTTGATGTGAGTACGCAAGGCCAGACCTATTATCTGCAAATTCGCCCGAATATCCCGGAGGCGCTCCACCGTCTGGAAGAGGTTTCTTCCGATATGTGGTTTTCCTGGAATGCCAAAGCCAGGATGTTGTTCCGACTTCTGGATAATGATCTGTGGAGCCGTACAGGCCATAATCCGCGTTTATTCCTGCGCCGCGTCAGCCAGAACCGGCTGAACGAAATGGCTTCAGATCGCGCCTTTATCACCCTCTACAACAGTGTGCTGGCAGACTATGACTCCTACCATGCGGATGAAAACCTGTGGTTTGAGAAGCACCCGGCCAGCGAAGGCGAGCATAGCTTTGTGTATTTCAGTGCCGAGTTCGGGTTGCACGAATCGCTGCCGATTTATTCCGGTGGTCTGGGTATTCTTGCCGGTGATCACTGCAAATCAGCCAGTGACCTCGGGCTTCCCTTCACTGCTGTTGGCCTGCTGTATCGCAACGGTTATTTCACTCAGACCATTGATACCCATGGCAATCAGATTGCAACATACTTCTCCAACCAGTTTGATGATCTCTGTGTTGAGCCGGCGCTGAATGCTTCCGGCCAGGCTGTGTGTGTCAGCGTCGATTTGCCAGGGCGTGAATTGCGCCTGAAGGTGTGGAAGGTTAAAATTGGCCATATCACCATGGTGTTGCTGGACTCGGATATCGAGGCGAACAGCAGCGAAGATCGCACCATTACCCATCAGCTTTATGGTGGCGGTATCGAAAATCGCATTCGTCAGGAAATCGTACTGGGCATTGGCGGCGTGCGCGCCCTGCGGGCACTGGGCATTGCCCCTACAGCATGGCATTTGAATGAGGGCCATGCGGCGTTTGTATCGCTGGAACGCATGCGTGAGTATGTGCAGGAACAGGGACTGAGTTGTGACGAGGCGCTGGAAGCTGCCGCTGCCGCTACCATTTTCACCACCCATACGCCCGTACCTGCCGGTCATGATGTTTTCCCGCACGATTTGTTCTCCCATTACATGGATCATTATGCCGATAAGCTGGGAACGTCGGTGGATTGCCTGCACAGCCTGGGCCACGGTGATTTTGGTCATGGCGCGCATGGCTTCAACCAGACGGCACTGGCGACCCGCACTTCAGCCTTCCAGAATGGTGTCGCCAAACTGCATGGCGAAGTCAGCTCGCATATGTTCCGGGGTATGTGGCCGGATCTGACCGCCGAAGAAAACCCGATGACCTCTGTCACCA
>JALSZZ010000298.1 GCA_027075825.1 Mariprofundaceae bacterium
GCCGCTGATGCGCCAGTAAATCCATGAATAAAAATGCGGCATCATTCATGGTGTCGATGATGGCCAGTTCATCGTTGAACTCGATGCAGTCAAAGGCCTGGGGATGATCATTGATCAGCGTCAGATTGCCAAGGTGGTAGTCGCCATGACAGCAGCGTACCATGGATGCCTGCTGACGTTGTTGTAGTATGGGCGCAAGTTGCGCCATCCGTTGTTGCCATTGCTGGTGCCATTGAACAGCTTTTGGCATGTGCGGCATCAGGGTGGTCAGGCAATCCTGCATATACTGATCCAGCAGGATTGTGGCATCGCCGACATGGTGAGGCTTCGCCTGGTCGTGGCTGTGAGCAAGCGTGGTGGCCAGTTCATCCAGCCATGCAGCTTCAAAGGCATGGTTTTGCAAACGTGTCAGCAGCAGGTCATGGTCGGCAAATTGCCGCATTTTGACGGCGTAATCGACGATTTCGCCATCGCCATCCATATTGTACCTGTCACCCTGCCGCCTGACCGGCACGACACCCAGGTAAATCGTACTGCCAAAACGCCGGTTGCGAATGACTTCTTCCTGACAATAATGTCGGCGTTTTGCCAGCGTGGAAAAATCAACAAAGCCAAGGTTCACCGGTTTTTTGATTTTGTAGGCACAGAAACCGGTGAGGATAACCCATGAAATATGCGTTTCGTGCAGCGTGATGTGATGGCTTGCCTGCGGCCAGGCGGAGGTCTGTAGTAAATACTGAATCATGGCAGGGTTGGACATGGGCAGAGAGTTTGCCACACTCCGCCTGAAATGAAAACCGATGAGCAATGGATGGCACTGGCACTGACGCAGGCAGAACAGGCAGCACAGCAGCAAGAAGTGCCGGTGGGAGCTGTGCTTGTGTTGCCGGATGAGCGCTATTTTGCGGCGCATAACCAGCCTGTTCGCAACCATGATGGCAGTGCGCATGCTGAAGTGTGCGCGATTCGTCAGGCATGTGCGGCGGTGGAAAATTACCGTTTGCCCGGTGCGACGCTCTACGTCACGCTGGAGCCATGTCTGATGTGCGCCGGTCTGATCCTGCATACACGTCTTGCCCGGCTGGTTTATGCTGCGACTGACCCCAAGACGGGCGCTGTTGATTCGCTCTATCAGGTGTTATCGGATGAGCGCCTGAACCATCAGGTAGCGGTAACAGCGGATTGTCAGGCGGCGGCAGCTTCGGATTTACTGAAGGATTTTTTTCGTCAGCGGCGCGCCTTGCGGCGTTCACAACGAACTCAGCCAGGCATACAGGCTGTGCCGGAGCAAAGGAGAACATAAGGTGAAATTTTATGATCGCTTATTGCTGGAGACGGAGGCGGAACGTCAGGATCTGCTGGCTATCCCGTTTATTCAGCGTGGTGCGGCAGGTGAACTGGGATTGCCAAGCTATACGGCCTTTCTGGCTCAGGCCTATCATCATGTGAAGCATACCGTGCCATTACTGATGGCCTGTGGCGCACGTTTGCCGGAGCGCCTGGAATGGTTGCGTGAAGCCATTGGTGAGTATATCGAAGAAGAAATGGGGCATCAGGAATGGATCCTCAATGATATTGCTGCCTGCGGCGGAGATAAGGAAGCCGTACGCCAGGCAACACCGCTTGCCGAAACCGAATTGATGGTCGCCTATGCCTATGATACCATTCACCGTTGTCAGCCAATAGGTTTTTTTGGTATGGTATTGGTGCTTGAAGGCACCAGTATTGCGCTGGCAAGTCACGCAGCAGAAAACATCAAGGCCAGTCTGGGCTTGCCGGATGCGGCGTTTTCTTACCTGACATCACATGGCTCACTGGATGTCGGTCATGTTGATTTTTATCAGGGACTGATGAATAAATTACGGCGGGAGGAAGACAAGCAGGCGGTGATTCACACCGCACGCATGTTTTATCGTCTTTACGGGAATATTTTTCGGGCGCTGCCGCTGGTGGCGCGGCGGGCATGAACGCGGCTGAAAAAAGGATAGGGGTGTATGAGTAAATTCGAGGGGAAGCGCGTACTGCTGACCGGCGCCGCCGGTGGCATGGGGCAAATCCTGGCAGAGCTTCTGGTGGATGCCGGGGCGCGGGTGGCATTGCTGGATGTCAATAAAGAAGC
>JALSZZ010000299.1 GCA_027075825.1 Mariprofundaceae bacterium
ACTGGCCGATGTGGAACTGCAAGTGCGACAGGTGCTTGGTGTTGCGGGCAACGATGGAGAAGACGACACGCCGGCGTGAAGCCTGAGGTAAAGCAGGCCTGCACGCAGGCCATGCGCTGGCTGGCCAAACGTGAATATTGCTGCGCCGATATGCGTCTGCGCTTGCAGGGCAAAGGCTTTGATGCCGATGTGGTGGAGGCTGCTATGCAATGGCTGCTGGCGCAAAATGTGTTGAGTGAACAGCGCTATGCCGATGCTTTTATGCGCCAGCAACTGCGGCGTGGTTATACACCGGAGATGATACGCCGTCGCCTGCAGCAATCCGGGGTGGATGCGCCGACAACAGAGGATGCCGCTTTTGATGCGGTGCAGGCCTGCCGCCGTTTATTGCAGCGCCGGGATCCTCAGGGGCGACGCTTTGGCGATCGCAAGGTTCGGCTCAGGTTAATTCGATACCTTCAGGGGCGCGGTTACCCGCTGTCACTGATACTTGACATGATCGATTGTTCCGAAGAAGGGAACGAGGATGATGGCGATATGATTCAAGAGGAAACATGAAAACAGCAGAAATTCGTCAGAAGTTTATAGATTACTTCATTTCACAGGGGCATATCGCCGTTGCTTCCAGCTCTCTGGTACCCCACGGTGATCCAAGCCTGCTGTTCACCAATGCCGGCATGGTGCAGTTCAAGAACGTGTTTCTGGGGCAGGAAGCAGCCAGGGGGCCGCGTGCCGTCAGTTGTCAGAAATGCGTGCGCGCTGGCGGCAAGCATAACGATCTGGAAAATGTTGGTCGCACGGCGCGTCACCATACGTTTTTTGAAATGCTGGGCAATTTCTCGTTCGGCGATTATTTCAAGCGTGAAGCCATCAGCTTTGCCTGGTCATTTTTGACGGAAGAATTGCGTATTCCGACCGATCGCCTGTTTGTCACTGTTTTTGAAGAAGACGATGAAGCGGCAGATGTGTGGCTGAACCATATTGGTGTACCTGCCGATCGACTGGCACGCATTGGCGCCAGGGATAATTTCTGGTCGATGGGTGATACCGGCCCCTGCGGGCCTTGTTCAGAAATCTTCTACGACCATGGCGAGACCATTGCAGGCGGCCCGCCGGGCACGCCGGAAGAAGACGGTGATCGCTTCATCGAAATATGGAACCTTGTATTCATGCAATACAACCGCGATGCCGATGGTGTGCTGACCCCGCTGCCCGCGCCCAGCGTTGATACAGGCATGGGACTGGAGAGGATTGCTGCTGTCATGCAGGGCGTGCATGACAATTATGATATTGATCTGTTTCAGTCGCTGATTCAGGCTGTTGGCGAAGAAACCGGTATTCAGCCGGGGCAGCATGCGGATCACGATGTATCGCTGCGTGTGCTTGCCGATCATCTTCGTTCTGTCTGCTTTTTACTCGCCGATGGCGTGTTGCCATCGAATGAGGGGCGGGGGTTTGTGTTGCGCCGGATTCTGCGTCGGGCCTGCCGTCACGGGCGTTTGCTGGGCATGCAGGAAGCCTTTATGTATCGCCTGGTTCCGGCGCTGGTCAATGAAATGGGCGTGCATTACCAGGAGCTTGTCAGCCGCCAGCACAATATTACGCGGGTGATTCAGGTCGAGGAAGAGCGTTTTATCCGCACCCTGGATAAGGGGCTGGGATTGGTAGAACAGGCGGCTGAGCAAGCAGGTGAGGGCGGCACAATCTCCGGAGATGTGTTGTTTACCCTGTATGATACCTATGGTTTTCCCACAGATTTAACCGCGGATATTCTCAAAGGTCGTCATATTACGCTGGATCTTGAAGGCTTTTCGGTCTGCATGGAAGAGCAGCGGGCGCGGGCGCGGGCAGCCTGGGCCGGCTCTGGCGAACAATCCACGCCACCAGCGGTGTTTGATATACGCGAAGCCAGCGGCGCTACGGAGTTTCTCGGTTATGAAGTATTGCATGCTGATGCTGTGATTGTCGGTATGATCAGTGGCGATGAACGACGGGAGCAGGCTCGCGCCGGTGAGTGCATCCGGCTTTTTCTCAATCAGACCCCGTTTTACGCCGAATCCGGTGGTCAGGTGGGGGATTGTGGCGTGATTTACGGCGAGC
>JALSZZ010000300.1 GCA_027075825.1 Mariprofundaceae bacterium
TGGGTATTGCAATGGATATTTGCCATTGACAGCCACAGCCTGCAGGCTTTGCTGATTGTCGGCTTCTGTGTGCTGGCGGCGCATACCAGCGCTGGGCATGGTGATGGCTCAGGGCGCTTATGGCTGGCCTGTACGCTGGGACTGATGGCAGGTTGCGCCGCTACCTTGCCATGGCTGGCATGGGTCGGAGCCATTGCGGATGACAGTCGCCATCTGATTCCATTGGGCAGCATGATTGCCGCCAATGGCATGAATGCGCTGTCACTGCTGCTCAGTCGTTTGCATCACGAGCAACAGGCCAGTTTTGGCGCGGCCCTGCGCACGGCGATGATTCCACCGGTGGATACCCTGAAGGTCGCAGGGCTTGTGCATATGCCGGGCATTTTTGTTGGTATGGTGCTGGCAGGCAGCACCGCGCTGGCAGCAGCAACAGCGCAACTGGTGATTCTGTATATGGTGATCGCTTCGGGATTTACCGCCTGCTGCGTTACCTTGCTGGTAAATGCGCATTTTCGCAAAGCGCATGCGGCACAACGCTGATGGCCCGCCAGCGCATTTCAGTGTGTGAGGGAGAGGGAGACATGCACTGGCGGGCCAGTCACTCAACAGCCCGAATGATGCCGGGTGGAACTGTCTGTAACGTGACCTGTATCACATTTTGAAGCGTTTTTTGCTGCCGCAGGGAGGATAGAATGATGCGATATGGAATGGTATGGCTCGCAGGCTGGCTGCTGACGGCAACAACTGCGCTGGCGGCAACAGCAGCAGATATTGAACAGCGTGTTGCCAGCATGGATACCGCAACCTTGCTCAGCCAGACGTTGCTGCTCGGCTACAACGCCAACGATCGCAATGGCGTCGTCAGTCGCAGCAATGCAGGGCTGAAAAAGCTCGTTGAGGATTACCACCCCGGCGGTGTTGTGCTCTTCAAACGAAATTTTGATTTTTCCCGCGATGCTCAGCACGCCCGCCAGCATATTCACCGATTGATCACTGATCTTCAGGCGGCATCGCTGTTTCATGGTGATGGCCAGCATGGTATTCCCTTGTTTGTCTCTGTGGATCACGAAGGTGGCTCCTTGTTGCAACTGAAAAAAGGGGTAACGCGCATTCCCTCAGCCATGCATATCGCCACCAGTCGCAACGCGCCGCTGGCCTTTCGCGTTGGCCAGTTAATGGGGCGGGATCTGTACGCCCTGGGCTTTAACATGCTGCTGGGACCGGTAGCTGATATTAATAACAATGATGAAGAAGACGTTATCGGCAAACGCGCTTATGGCTCTAACAAGGAGTTGGTGGCCCAGATGGCATCAGCAGTCATGGAAGGCATTCAGTCCGCCTCGGTACTGGCGGTGGTCAAGCATTATCCCGGTCATGGCGATTCACGCGGCAACCCGCATTTTACATTGCCCGTTATTCAATATCAGGATCCGGCGGCGCTGGAGCAATGGGATCTCTACCCCTTTCGTTATGCCATTGATCACGGCGCGGCAGCACTGATGACCTCGCATTTACTGGTACCGGCGCTGGATCAGCGTTTGCCTGTTTCACTGTCCGATAAAGCCATTGCCCGCAAATTACGACAGGATATGGGCTTTAAGGGACTAGTGATCAGTGATGATATCGGCGATATGCTGGCCGTGACCATGAATAAGCATCAGCAACATGTGCGCAGCCGTTTTGATGCCACGCGCATGGCCCTGGAAGCGGACACGGATATGGTGATGGTGGCGCATATTTATGGCAAGGAAGATGGTCGTCACCCTGAACGCACCATGACAACAGCAGAGTTTGCGCGCTACTATCGCCAGTTGCTCGATTATTTTGATGCCACAGAGGAACGCCGCGAGATATTGCGCCGCCATGTCCGGCGTATCCTGCTGAGTAAACAGCGTTTTATTCCTCCGGCTTATGACAAGGCCCGCGACAGCACCGGCTTCCCGTCACTGCCGGTGTGGAACAGCAGACATGAGGATGAGCAATTTGCCCGCAGTGTGGCCGAACAGGCGGTCGTACTGATCAGTGCTCGCGGCAAAGCGGTATTTCACCTGGAAGATCAGCAACTCTTTCACAGCAATGGCGGTATC
>JALSZZ010000301.1 GCA_027075825.1 Mariprofundaceae bacterium
TGAAACCACATAGCTGATTGAATTCTTCCCCCAGATAAATGTTTTTGGCAACATTATAGGCAGAGGTAATATCACTCATGGCAATGGGTGATACGCCGGTAATGAACACCCGCTCCAGCCCCATGCCCGAGGCAGCCGCCTTGACGGCTTTGAAAATGCTTCGCACCGCGCCTTCGCCATGTAACAGCGTGTCGTAATGATCATCGCCTGCGCCCATCATCAGTTCGTTGGCAAAGTTATCGTATTCGTCGATGAGCAGGTAGAGTTTTTGATCGGAATTACCGACGGAATTGACCAGTGAAGCAAATGATGAAATGGCATTATCGGAATTTATTTGCACCGGAAACTTCAATAATGACTGGTAGATTTGCGCCGTTCTGCTGATGCAATCATTGATGTGATCGTGTAAACAATTCCGAATTTCCGTAGCATCACCATCAGCGCTGATCATGGAAAAATCCCAGCGCATCATCACATAGCTGTTGCGCAAGGGTGTAGGCTGTTTGCCAATAGCCAGATGCCCGAACAGCTCATCGAAGCGATCTTTTTTGGCAATATCGTAATAGTTTTCCAGCGTCGAAAGCCACAGCGATTTGCCAAAACGGCGCGGGCGGAGGAAGATCAGCTGCCTGCCTGCCTGCTCAATGACCGGAATCATTCCGGTTCGGTCAATGTAAAACAGGCCATCTTCGATAATCGACTGAAAATCCGAAATGCCATAGGGGAACTGCATCATGATCACTCTGAAAAGAAAGGAAAATGCAGGAGCAGAGCGCTCCTGCATGGTCGCTATTTAGCCGGAGCTTCCTCCGCTTTTGCCGCAGGAGCTGGTGCCTCCGTTGCTGTTACGGCAAACATGGCTTTGATTTTTCCCAGGGTTTTCTTGCCCACACCCTTAACGTCAATCAGTTCATCCATGCTTTTGATGCCGCCATGCGCGTCGCGGTAAGCCACAATAGCAGTCGCTGTTTTTTCGCCCACACCCTTGACAGCAGTTAGTTGATCAGCCGTTGCGGTGTTGATGTCCTGCACATCACCCGCCCACGCTGGCATGGCGAGGAACAGGCACATTCCCAGAATACTAAGTACACGTTTCATCGTCAAACCTCCTTAAACCTCAGGTTGAGGCCCTGAGTGTATGCAATTCACCGGGTTTGCCAAGATTTTAATGCGATTGTCCAGGCTTTATTTCCAATAAAAGTTGACACAATCTGAAATTGATGTCATTTTTTCCAAAAATGTCACAAGGGGGCTGATAATGGCACAGACGTTATCATTCAGTGAAGTTCAGCTTGGTGCGCAGGGGCGGCTGGTGATCCCGGCACCTTTACGAAAGGCGTTAGGCTTGCAGCAGGGTGATTGTCTGGTGGCGCGTCTTGAGGGTAAAAGCCTGGTGTTAGAGCGCAGAGAAACAGTGGAATCGCACTTGTGGGCGATGTTCGAGCATATTCCACCAGAGACCAGTCTCGTTGAGGAGTTGCTGGCTGAGCGCAGGGCGGCAGTAAAGACCGAGGGTTAACAACTATGATTGTTCTTGATGCTTCTGCATTGCTGGCTTATTTACACAAGGAGCCTGGTTGGGAACGGGTTCAGCTTGCACTGCATGATGCTTGTATTGGTGCGGTCAACTGGAGCGAAGTGGCGCAAAAAATTGCCATGAAAAGAATGGATGTAGGGACTGTTCGCCTGTTGCTTGAAGAACTTGGCCTTTGTATAGTGAATTTTTCTGCGGAAGAAGCAGAAATTGCTGCCCGGCTTTGGGAAAAAAATCGGCAGCATGGCCTCTCGTTGGCAGACAGAGCATGCCTGGCACTGGCGACACGGCTAGGTATACCGGTGCTTACTGCGGACAGGGTCTGGTCGGAACTGGAGACTGATATGGTTATTCAGGTCATTCGTTAGTTTTCGTGATCTGGCCTCATGAGGCCAGACCCCGGAAGAACCTGTAAATTTATAGGCTGCACAGGTAATCGGCGCAAATTAACGCATCAAGATGGCCCAGCTGAAAAGCGCGGACGGCATCGGCAGCCGTGCAGACAATCGGCTCTTCGTGCATATTAAAGCTGGTGTTGATCAATGCCGGCA
>JALSZZ010000302.1 GCA_027075825.1 Mariprofundaceae bacterium
TCAACCCGCGCTCGGCGGTGCCGCGCAAGCACGAATACAGAAAGACCATCGTGCGCCGCGGCGCGACCTTGGGCGCGAACTGCACGATTGTGTGCGGCGTGGAGATCGGGCGCTATGCGTTTGTGGGTGCCGGTGCGGTGGTGACGAAGGATGTGCCCGACTATGCGCTCGTGGTGGGCGTGCCGGCCCGCCAGATCGGCTGGATGAGCGAGCATGGGGAGAGGCTGGATTTGCCCGTGGAGGGGGAGGGGGAGGCGCGGTGTCCGGCTACGGGAGTTTTGTATCGGTTGGAGAATAGACAGGTAGAGCGCGTGGAGTGATCGGACAGCACATGGTCTTTTTGGCTTTGTTTGTCGTATTTAGAAGAGGATACAAAATGGCAATCATTTTCAAGGCGGTTTCTCCATTATGTTTCGTTTCTGCGTGTAGAGAGAAGAAAAGTGGTTTCGCCTTTCCGAATTGAGATTGTTCGAGTTGTTCTCGGCGGAGTCGGCGTGCGCCTGGCGGGCATGGTTGTGAGCTTTGCCCTTCAAATCGTTCTGGCGCGCCTTCTCGGTGCCAGCGAATATGGTGCCTTTGTCTATGCAATGACTTTGGCTTCCATGCTCGCGTTGCTGCTCTCTGGGGGGCTTGATCTCATCCTGCTTAGGGTCTGCTCTCCCTTCCAGGTTGGGTCGTCTTCAGGTTTTCGTCTGCCCAGAGGTTTTGCGACGAGCCTTGCGCAAGTCGCTTCCTGGCGGGGTCTCGTGGCAATCGTGGTTGGCACAGGCATATGGTGGTGGGCCAAAGTTTCTTCGGCAATTTGGAAGGATGCTTTCCAGGTTCTCGCACTCGCAAGTGTGCTAATGGTGCTGTCCGGTTTCGTTTCGGCCATGGTGCAGGCGAAAGGAAAGGCCGTGCTTGCACAGGTGCTGGGATTCCTAGCTTCACCGCTCGTGCTGCTCGTATTTCTAGGCATTCTTCGGATTAGCGGATTCAGCGCGGATACGGCGGTGGCTGTTGCGTTGCTCCAAGTGTGTTCATTGTTGATTGTGCTTGTGTTTGCAGTACGATGGCTGCTTCCGATCCATGTGGAGAGTGATGCGCCCGTGGATGGCCTGAAGGCGGAAGCGCGCAATTTGTTTCTTTTCGTGCTTTTGGGATTCCTGATCGCAAAGATTGATACGCTCCTTGTTGGCACGCTTGCGGGGATGGCTGATGTCGGCATCTACAATGTTGCGCTGCGGCTTGCCGAACTCGTGAGCCTGTTCCTGGCTGCATCGAATATGCATCTAGCGCCGAGGATTGCCGCGCTTGTGAAGGAGGAACGTTTCCGGGACGCCGAAGCCCTGATTCATGGCTCGATGAAGGTCGTCATGGCATGCACGGCTGTCATTGGCATTTTGCTGGCCATGTTCGGCCCATGGGTTTTGTCGTGGTATGGCAAGGGATTTGAGCAGGCTCTTGTGCCCATGCTGATTCTCATGGCTGGGCATCTTGCGAATGTTGCATTGGGGCCGGTCGGATATTTTCTGGCTATGGCCAACCGTAGCGATTTGCTGGTGCGGGGATATGCGTGGGGATGTGTAGTGGCCGTGGTGGCCTCGTTGGTTCTCATCCCTCCGTATGGTCTGCCTGGTGCGGCGGCGGCAAACGCGCTGGCGATGATCTCGTGGAACTTCTTTCTCTGGAACAAAATTCGGCAATGCTACTCTATCAATGTAGCGGTGTTCCCGTGGAGGGACGCGCATGGGATGGCCTGAGCATCTTCCCAAACCCAACCTGTTTCTGATTGGGGGCGCAAAGTGTGGCACGACAACGCTTGCAACTTATCTCGCGAGTCAGCGGGAAATTTGCTGGTCGGTTCCCAAGGAACCCTGGTTTTTTTGTCAGCGAGACATGGCGGAACGGTGCGCGCCTCTCAAGACGATGGAATGGTATGCAAGGTGTTTTTCCCATTGGAGAGGTGAGGAGGTCTTGGGGGAGGGTTCTGTTTCCTACTATGTCAGTCGTTATGCCATTGAAGAGATTCTGTATTTCAATGAAAATGCACGGTTTATTCTCATCCTTCGGGACCCCTTGGATATGTTTGTTTCGTTGCATC
>JALSZZ010000303.1 GCA_027075825.1 Mariprofundaceae bacterium
ATCTCCTGGGGCAGGATAAAACATCCCTCCGATGTTTTCAAGATTGGTCAGGAGGTGGAGGTTCTGGTACTTGAATTTGATGCTGAAAACGAAAAGGTTACACTGGGATATAAACAGAAAAGGCCAGACCCATGGCTTTCCGTGCAGGAGCGTTATCCTGTAGGCAAGATCGTCAGTGGCAAAGTGGTTAGCCTTACGGATTATGGTGCCTTTGTGGAACTTGAAGAGGGTGTAGAGGGGCTGATTCATGTATCTGAAATGGACTGGTCACGCAGGCGTAAACATCCATCCTATTATGTGGAGATTGGTGATTTTGTAGATGCCAAGGTTCTTGAGGTTGATACCTCTAAGAAGAGGATCTCCCTGGGCCTTAAACAGCTTAAACCCAAGCCATGGGAGCTGGTTGCAAAGCGTTACAAGGTAGGACAGAAGGTTACCGGAAGGGTGAGAAGTCTTACAGAGTTTGGTGCCTTTATAGAGCTCCCAGAGGGTGTGGATGCATTGCTTCATATTTCAGATATTTCATGGACCAAACACATTAAGCATCCGTCAGAAGTGCTCAGGAAAGGGGAAAAGATTGAGGCTGTTGTGTTGCATCTTGAGCCTGAAAATGAAAAGATGTCCCTTGGCCTCAAGCAGCTTCAGCCTGATCCGTGGGAAGAGGAGATACCTTCAAGGCTTCATCTTGGCGATGAGGTAAGGTGCAAGGTGTTAAGGCATACAGAGTATGGAATTTTTGTTGAGATTGAGGATCTTGTGGAAGGTCTTATATATACCTCCGAGATTGAAACCCCACAGGGTAAAAAGCCTGAAGATGTTTACAAAGAGGGTGACGAGATAGTAGCAAGAGTAATAAAGATTGATCTTGACAACAGAAAGATAGGCCTTAGTCTTAAAAACCTCAAATACACACCTGATGAAAGCACTGGAGAGGAATGAAGAAGGCCTGTCTAATCATAATTGGTTTTTTTGTTTTATTAATCGCTATCAGTGCAGTGGTTGCGGTTATAGGTCCAAGGACTGGGATAGGTGAGAAAGTTGCCCTTGTGAAGATTGAGGGTCCGATAATAGGCTCTCAGGATATAATTGATCAGATAGAGCAGTACAGGGATGACCCTTCTATAAAGGCAATTGTTATAAGGGTTGACAGTCCGGGTGGAGCAGTAGCACCGTCGCAGGAGATTTACGAAGAGGTCAAAAAGGCAAAGGAAAAGAAACCTGTGGTTGTTTCAATGGGATCGGTGGCTGCATCTGGAGGTTACTATATTTCTGCTGCTGCAACAAGGATACTTGCGAACCCTGGCACCATAACAGGCTCAATCGGTGTAATCATGGAGATACCGAACCTTAAAGGACTGATGGACAAAATAGGTGTAAAGACAGAGGTTATAAAGAGCGGTAAACATAAAGACCTTGCTTCAGCCTTCAGAGGGATTGGAAAAGAGGAGCGAAAGATCCTTCAGAATGTGCTTGACAATGTGCATGAGCAGTTTATTAGGGCAGAGGATGAGGGCAGGGCACTTAGATAAGAAAAGGTGCGTAAGATTGCAGATGGTCGTATTTTTACAGGCCAGCAGGCAAAGGCCCTCGGTCTGATTGATGACATTGGGAATCTTAAGGATGCAGTGACTGTGGCAGCAAGGCTTGCTGGGATAAAAGGCAAGCCAAGGATTGTTTCGAAAAAGGAACCCTTTTCAATACTAAACCTGTTGACGGGTGAGGAAAAGACAAAACTCCTCAGCCTGAAGGAATCCTTTAAATGGATACAGCTTAAGTACATGGTGTATTAAACAAGGAGGCGTATTATGACCAGATCAGAGCTTATCGAGAAGGTGGCAGAGCAGATCGAGGGTTACACATTGAAGCAGACCGAGATTATTGTGGAGACCTTTTTCGATGCAATCAAGGATGCATTGAGCAGAGGAGAAAAGGTTGAATTGAGGGGGTTTGGAAACTTCAGACTGAAGAAACGCCAGGCCAGGAAGGCCAGAAATCCCAAAACCGGTGAATCAGTTGATGTGCCTGAAAAGAGCGTTATATATTTCAAACCTGGTAAGGAGTTGAGGGAGCTTCTTAATTC
>JALSZZ010000304.1 GCA_027075825.1 Mariprofundaceae bacterium
TATCAGCACATGTCAGCCACCTTGCACCTGGGTTTTCGCCATGATGGCTGGATGGCGGACGCACAGGAGCAAACCACGCTGGCCAGTGTGATTCGCATTGCCGGTATCGTGCTTGAACATGCCCGCCTAACAGGCAAGCAGGTGGAAGCAGCGCGACTGGACTCCCTGACGCGGGTAACAGCGCAACTGCATTCACACGATCTGAAAAACAGACTGAATGACCTGGCCTTTCTGGCGCATCACCTGCATGCAGGTGATCTCGATGCAGAGGAGCTTCCTCGTCTGACGCAGTCCATCACGCGCGTGGTACGGCGTATGCAAAGCGTGATACAACGCATGGCTGACCCACAGGCACCGCTCAGCCCCCGTTTGCAGCCTGCCAGTCTTGATGTGTTGTTGCGCCATCAGATAGAAACCCAGTTATGGCCGGAAAGCGTGAAGGTTCACAGCCAACTGGCCACTGGCATCATGACTGTGGTCGATGAAGCCATGTTGCAGGCCGTGTTTAATAACCTGTTTGATAATGCGATTCAGGCCATGGATCGTCAGGGAAATATCTGGCTGACACTGACGCGTCACGGAGACAAGGCAGAAATCACCGTGCGCGACGATGGCTGTGGCATGTCTGCCGAATTTATTGAGCGAAGGTTGTTTCGCCTCTTCAGCAGCAGCAAAAGCAATGGTCTGGGGGTTGGTCTCTACCTGAGCCATCGCATGATTGAAGCCCAGCATGGCGAATTGTGCGCCACCAGCGAAGGAAAGGGGAAAGGTTCCACCTTCATTATTCGCCTGCCACTGTGGCAGCATACGGGGCAAGGCGATATTCACCCATAAAGCTGGCGTTGTTGCTGAATATCACCTGAGAGAAGCGACCAGGCAAAAAAAGGGGATTGATGTGCACGTCCAACGAACCGTTCTTGTTGTCGATGATAATGATATCAACCGGCTGAATCTGCGCCTGTTGCTCAAGAAGCAATATCAGATATTGGAAGCTGGTGATTTGCAGTCTGCCGATGCAACCCTGAGTGCGCACCGGGTGGACTTGTTGCTGCTTGATCTGGCTTTGCCGCCAGAGCCGGATAATCCGCATATTGGCCTTGATTATCTGCGGCGGCTGAGCCATGAAAGCCCGGATACACCTGTGGTCGTGATTACCGGCCATGATGACAGGGAAACAGCGCAACAGGCGCTGGCTTATGGCGCTTCAGCCTTTTTTAGTAAACCCTTTGATCCTGATGAAGTCCGTGAAGCTGTTGACCGGGGGATTCAGCGCTTTAGCCAGCATTTGCGTGAGCAGGAGTTGCAACATGCGCTGGAGCAGCATGTCAACCATCAGTTGCTCGGCGAATCGGCCATTATGAAAGCGCTGCGCATGCAAATGCAAAATATCGCCAATACGCCTTCCACAGTGCTGATTCAGGGGGAAACGGGCAGCGGTAAAGAGCTGGTCGCCCGTCAGTTGCATTTGCAAAGCAACCGGGCAAAAGCGCCGTTTATTGCCATTAGCTGCGCGGCCATGAATGAGCAGCACCTGGAGAGTGAATTATTCGGCTATGAGAAAGGTGCGTTTGCCAATGCTGACCATCGTAAACTGGGATGGTTTGAGCGCGCCAATGGTGGCACGCTGTTTCTGGATGAGGTATCCGGCCTGCCCAAAAGCATACAGGCCAAATTATTGCGTGTGCTGGAGCACGGTGAATTTTCCCGTTTAGGCGGTGAATCCATGATTCGTTGTGATGTTCGCCTGTTTTGTTCCACCACCGAAGATCTGGAGCAACTGGTGCAGCGCGGCGCTTTTCGCGATGATCTGTATTACCGCATCAATGTGCTTAGCCTGAGGGTACCCCCATTGCGTGAACATATGGAAGATTTACCCGTTCTTTGTGAAAATATTCTGCTGCGAAAATCAGCGGTTTGTGGTCGTCGGGTGGAAGGTTTTTCAGAGCATGCAATGGAACAGATGCTGCGTTATAGCTGGCCGGGCAATGTGCGTGAGCTTGAGAATGTGATCGAGCGCGCCGTCGTACTGGCAGCGGATACGGTTATTGATTCGCTGTCGTCGCTTGATCATGCC
>JALSZZ010000305.1 GCA_027075825.1 Mariprofundaceae bacterium
GATATCACGGCCAGCAGCGACCTGACTGCACGCTGGACACTGCACGGGCGCTGGCAGTACGACACCATTCTGCAGCTGACCCAACAGGCCACTGTGGGCCTGCGCTACAACCATGCCTGCTGGAATCTCGCCGTGGAGGGCTACCGCAACAACCGTCGCAGCGGCACGACCAACAACAGCGATTTGGGCTTCCATATCTTGCTAGGCTTCAAGGGTCTGGGTAGCGTCGGTTCCTGATCAAGCATTAACCATCAAGATACGTCCGGAGGATCCATGCAGTTTATTCTGATTGCGCTCGCCATGAGTATGGCAGGCATACAGGCTTATGCCGAGCCCATCGACTCACTTGCCGCAGTCGTGAACAATGAAGCCATTTCCTGCTATGAAGTCAGCGAAGCCACGCAGCAGGCATACCGTCAGATGCAACAGTCCGGTGCCGAACGCCTGCCGGAGAAATCGTTGCTGTTCAAGCGGATTCTGGACGAAAAAATCACCAAGGCCCTGCAATTGCAGGAAGCAAGAAAACTGGACATCAAGGTCACGGATGACGATATCGGCAATGCCATTGCCAATGTCGAGGAACGCAACCACCTGTTGCCGGGGCAGTTGCAGGAGGCCCTGCGCCTGCAGGGTATTGATTTCGACAGCTATAAAAACAAACTGAAAGAACAGCTGCTGATCAGCAAGCTGGTCAATATCGCCGTGCGCGCCAAACTGCAGGTCAGCACGGAAGCCATGCGGGAATATTACCGCAAGCATCTGGCCAACCCGAAACCGGTGCGCGAGGTTCGACTGGCCCAGATTTTTATCGCCCTGCCGCCCGACCCTTCGCCGAAGCAGGTCGCCGAGGTACGGGCCAGGGCCCAGGCCATCTATCAACGGCTGAAAAACGGCGAGGATTTCGCCCAGCTTGCCCGTCTGGTTTCCGAATCACCGGATAGTGCAAAGGGCGGCGAGATCGGCTGGTTTTTTTCCGGCGCGATTAACCCGCGTTTTGAACCGGTAATGAATCTGCCCGTACAGGCATTTTCGGAGCCCATCCGCTCGCCGTCCGGCTATATCATCATGAAGGTGCTGGAAGAACGCTGGCATCAGCCGGAAACCATGGGCGAAAGCTATGATGAAGTGCATGCCCGTCATATCCTGCTCAAGCTCTCGCCATCGGCCAGTTCGGCTGAAGAAACCCTGGTTCGTCAACAGGCGGAACAGCTATCGGAAGAGCTTCAGGATGCCGATGACGAGGAGTTCGCCACCCGCGCCAGAGAAGTATCCCAGGGCCCCAGCGCACAAAAAGGCGGCGATCTGGGCTGGTTCAAACGCGGACAGATGGTTGCGGCCTTTGAACAGGCCGCCTTCTCCCTGCCGGCCGGGGCCACCAGCAAGCCGGTGCGAACCCCGTTTGGCTATCACATTATCCGCGTGGTTGAGCGTCATCATATCGACCCCAATTCCTTTGAGGCACATGAAGAACGCATCAGGCAATTGTTGCTCAACGCCGAAATGCAGGATCAGGTGCCGCGCTGGATCAGCAGCCTGAAAGCCAAGGCAAATATCCGCACCTTCCAGTGTCCGGATGTGTTTCTGTCCATCGATACCCGTGCCATCGCGACGAACCGGCTGCCGGCTGAAGTCATGATGATGCTGGAAGCATGGCGCAAGGCCTGGGAAAACCAGAACATCGAGCGTTACCTGTCCTTCTACAGCAGCCATTTCGTGCCGGAAAAACGCTTTGGTTCCCGCAATCACTGGGAACAGCGCAAACGTGCGCTGATCGGCAGCAAGAAGTATATCCATATCAATCTGTCCGACTTTGAGCTCATCAGCGCCACGGACCGGCGCATCGAGCTGCGTTTCAAACAGCGTTATGAATCCGACACCTTCCGCGATGAAAAAATGAAATCCATGGTGCTGGAACGCGAGGGCGAGAACTGGAAAATCGTGCGTGAGTTTATTTGAACGGGCCCGCCTGCGCAGTCATGAACGACATTCTGTTAACCGTCGGTGAGCCGGCGGGCATTGGCCCGGACTGCATTCTGCGCGCCTGGCGGCAGGATCCCGGGCTGTTCAGGGA
>JALSZZ010000306.1 GCA_027075825.1 Mariprofundaceae bacterium
CGATTTCTTACGGCAATGTCTATGTGGCGCGTGTCGCCATGGGGGCTAATCCGCAGCAAACCCTGCTGGCCATGCGTGAAGCAGAGGAATACCCCGGCCCCTCCATCATCCTCGCTTACAGCCACTGTATTGCCCACGGTATCGACATGAGCAAAGGCATGCATCAGCAGGAAATGGCCGTCGATTCCGGTTACTGGCCACTGATCCGCTACAATCCGGCACTGCGCAAGGCTGGCAAAAAGCCATTCATTCTGGATTCGCCGCGTCCGACCATGAAGCTTAAGGATTATGCGCTGACGGAAATGCGCTACAAATTACTGCAACGCAACCACCCTGAGCAGGCTGAACATCTGATGGAACTGGCGCAGGAATCTGTTGATCTGCGTTGGGCTACCTACGAATACATGGCCAATCAGGAACCTTCAGCCTTTCAGCCGGTAGCTGAGATGCAGGCTACCCGCAAACCGGCATCGGCATAAACGACGAATAGCGCTTTTCGCCAGTTGACGGGTGACACTCGCATGTATCGGGTGTCACCCTGGGAGTTTGTCAGGCTGTGGCAAATCTACTGCGAAAAAACCGGATATTGGCCAACTCTTCGCCTTGTTTTTGAGCACTGCTATTCGCCGCCAACAGGTCGTATATTTGCCTCAATCCCGCTATTTCTCGTGACGATTGCCAAAGTCCGACAAACTCCTGGGCAAGACTATTCAAAGACTGCGGATGGCGTTTTATGCATCACTTCTGTGACATGAAAAACCGCATAATTGGTACCTGTTTCACCAGTAGGCATCAGACGGCAAATCGTGCGCTTTTTTCCCTCGCGTTTGATGCTGACTGTCATAGGCGAGGGAACGCCCGACCAGTCTCCCAGCCAGACATTCCAGCCGCTTGCTACTTTTTCCAGCAGGGCCGACCAGTATTTATCCCCGGGTTCACTGCTGGCAAAATTGGGTAGCGTAACCTGTGCCAAACTGAGCTGCGGGCTGATATATTCAATGCCCATGCAAACGCTGCCCTGCAAGGCAGTTCTGCACCAGCGAACAAGTCCGTAACGGGTGGCCGAGGGCAGCCTGAGTTCAAGCAGTGTGGCTACAGGAAATGGCGATGCACTGCTTTCCAGCATCGCTCCCCGGGCAGACAGATTGACCAGATGCCATTCACTCCACGTTTCCATTTTGCCCAAAAGCTCGCTTCGACTGGCTAGCGCCCGGCGCAATTTAATCTGTACATGCGCATCCTTGATATCCCGACGTGATGCGCGCCCCACATTCCTGAGTGTACGCAATAGCATGGAGGCACACAGGGAAAGCGAAACCACATCACTTTCCAGGCTCAGCGCAGGTGGATCCGGCGTGATATGAAATGTCGTGGAAGAAAAACCGGTAACGCTGGCGGCCTTGCGGAATATCGCTTCGGCATGGATCAAAAAGGCATTAACAGGCACAATATCGGATAGATGGCCAGAACGACGTGGCTTCATATGAGGGAAATCTGTCCGCGATATCAGATAGGGGCCACCACCAATACGCGCCGGACCTTCGCCGGAACGCAGAAACTCAATGTCTCCCTCGCTGGCAAAATCCATCAGTCGTCTGGCTACCATCTTCTGTTCTTCTACTGTCAGCGAAAACATATCCATGCAGCGCAATAGCTCATGTTGAATCATCGCCCGTTTCAGACGAAGAATATCAGGTGCCGCTTGTTCCTGATCAAGGGTGCGGGCAATCACCAGTCCCAGTCGCGCCATATCAAAACTTTGGCGTACATCCAGTACAGGCGGTGGCAGATATAGCGAAAAGTCGCGCAACAGGCTTTTGACCGCCAGTTCAAGAGCAATGCCGACCACATGCACCATATCCTGATATAAGCGTGGCTGACGAACCGCTTTTTCCTTGATGTGCAAGATGCCGGTTTTGTAGGCGCGAATGAGCAATGCTCCCATATCCCTGGCAATGACATCCAGATAGCCTTCAATGGTACGCAAATGGCGGATACGGAAAGTCAGTGGAATCAAGGGGCTGCGGTTGAGGCTGTTCAGCCACTGGCGCACACGTTCGGACTGAACA
>JALSZZ010000307.1 GCA_027075825.1 Mariprofundaceae bacterium
CTGCCGCGTGGTAACGGAGAACGCCCCCGATGAAACACAGTGGAATGATTTGCTGTTTGCCTGGTCGGTAGCCAAACACGTCAAGTCCAATGCTATTGTCTTCGCCAAGCGAGGTGTCACCCTGGGCATAGGCGCAGGTCAGATGAACCGTGTCAACTCGACGCGCATCGCAGCGCATCATGGTGGCGAGGCGATCAACGGCAGTGTTGTTGCCTCGGATGCCTTTTTCCCTTTTCGTGACGGTCTTGATGCACTGGCCGAAGCAGGGGCGACCGCAGTGATTCAGCCCGGTGGCTCGGTGCGTGACGAAGAAGTGATTGCCGCTGCCAATGAGCATGGCATCGCCATGGTATTCACCGGCATTCGTCACTTCCGGCACTGATGCCGCGCTGTTACACGGTTCATCTGTGAGCCAGACGCTGACGAAACTGACGGCGGCGATTGATGTTCACTACATCGCTTCGCTATTGCATCAGGCAGGGCAGCAAATCCTGCTGCCCATGTTTGCCCGGCAACAGGATTTATTGCGCCAGCACAAGGCGGATGCATCCATTGTCACAGAAGCTGACCTGCGTTGTCAGCAGCAATTGCAACAGCAACTGGCCGCGTGGTGCCATCAGCGCCTGCCGCAACAGCCCATCGGCTTTCTCGGTGAGGAAATGGAGGAGACTGAGCAACTGGCCTGCCTGCAATCACAAGGCACCTACTGGTGCCTTGATCCGCTGGATGGCACAGGCAATTTTGTCGGCAATATTCCGCTGTTCAGCATCTCACTGGCCTTGATTCATCAGGGTGAACCCTGCATGGCATGGGTGCATGACCCCATTCGCCGGGAAACATTCAGCGCCACACAGGGCGGCGGTTTATGCCTCAATGGTCGCCGCCTGCCGTTGGCCACCAGCAGCAGTACGCTGGCCGGCGCCACCGGCTTTGTCGATTTCAAACGCCTGAGCGAAACAGTGCGTCAGCGCCTCGTCACGCCTGGCCTGTATCGCAGTCAGCGCAACCTTGGCAGTTGCGCGCTGGAATGGGCCTGGCTGGCGGCAGGTCGTGGCAGTTTTATGATTCATGGCGGGCAACGGCTATGGGATTATGCCGCCGGTGCCTTGTTATGCAGCGAAGCTGGCTGCATTGTTAATGATTTCTCCGGTCGGTCACCGTTCGCTTCAGCGCAATTAAGCAGCAGCATCGTTGCCGCCTGCGACAGCAGCCTGCAACTGAGGCTACTTCGTGAAATTCAAATGCGCTGATTCCACCACAGCGGTAATTCTGGCCATGGCCGGCGGCAGATGGCGATCCTGATGATGAATCCAGGCATAGCACAGGGCAATGCCCCCTGCTCCCGAAACAATGGCCAGGGTCTCTTGCTGAAACAGCAGCCAGCCGATGCCTGCGAATACAAAAAATGCCAGCAGAGGCAGGATATAAAGACGAAAGCTGGCTTTGAGCATCAGCTGATCATCGACTTCAATCTCCACCTTGTCACCGATTCTGGCACCTGCCAGGTTGTGTACCCGCATGCTGACAGGGCGCTTGTTCCAGCTGCCCAGTGTGCCGCAGGCGCTTTTGCCTGCGCAGCCACCACAGGCTGACTGACGCTCACCACTGACAATGGCATCATCATCAATCAGTGCCGTCACAACAGCATACTGTTTCATCCCTGTAACCACCTTTGCCACAAGGCGAGCAACTCTGTTTGCCACAAATACCAGATGGCACCGGCAGCAGCGAGAAATGGTCCGAAGGGAATTTCGGCCTGCATCTGCCGTCTGCGCCATAACAGCACGGCACCGCCAATAATCGTGCCGCTTAACGAAGCAAAAAACACGATAAACGGCAGTGCCTGCCAGCCCATGAAAGCGCCAAGCATGGCTAATAACTTGAAATCGCCACCCCCCATGCCTTCACGCCCGGCCAGTTGCCGATAAGCCCAGGCAATCAGCCAGAAAAAACCATACCCCGCCACAGCGCCGATCAGCGCTGACGGCAGACGATCAAACCAGGCAGAGAACAACAGCCCCAGCGCTATACCGGAGAACGTCAGTTTGTCCGGCAGCAACATGG
>JALSZZ010000308.1 GCA_027075825.1 Mariprofundaceae bacterium
CTGTTCAACCGCCAGATGCTGTGTCAGACATTCGACGCTCCGCTCATCGAACAGGCAGTGGCATTGTTGCCCGATTATGGCTTCTGCCTGAAAACAGGGAAGCCATAGCAAAACAGCGTGAAGTCTGCTGCCAGTGTGGCATGCGCTGTCGAAAAAAGGATGGTGCCGCTTGCATTTTGTTGCCGGGTGCAGACAATCATCTTCATGACTACCTCTTTTATTGATCACAGTCGCGTTCGCCGGGCTTTTTCCCATGCTTCGGGCAGCTACGATCACCACGCAGTGTTGCAGCGGGAAATTGCCGAACGCCTGCTCAATCACGCACTTTGCGCCAAATTTGAGCCTTGTCGCATTCTCGATATTGGCTGCGGAACCGGTTATTACACCCGCTTGCTCGATAAACAGTTCAAAAAAGCGGACATCATCGCCCTGGATCTGGCTGAAGGCATGTTGCGCCATTGCCGCAAGTCGCGTGGTCGCCGTCTGCCGTGGCATGGCAAGCGCCAGTATTGCATGGCCGATGGCAGTTATTTGCCGTTTGCCGACGCTTCTTTTGATCTGGTGACATCCAATCTGGCCATGCAATGGGTGGCTGATCCGGCTTTGTTGCTGGCGGAAATGCGGCGCGTGCTGGCTCCCGGCGGGCTGATGTTGTTCAGCACCTTTGGCCGACGCACGCTGCATGAACTGCGGCAATCGCTGGTGCGCCAGCAGCGTCGCTTTGGTGGCCTGCTGATCCCTTTCCCTGATGTGATGAGCATGGGCAATGCGCTCTCTGCGCTGTCCGTTGAAGTGCCGGTGGTGGATTCCGATCTGTTTACGCTGACCTATTCGAATACCATGGCGCTGGTACGCGAACTTAAAGGTCTGGGAGCCTCGGCAGCGGCGATTCGCCAGCGTCCGGGAGGCTTGTACGGTCGCCGCTTGCTGCGTCAGCTGGAGGATGATTACCGTCGGCATTATGCAACGGAAGATGATCGCGTCTATGCCAGTTTTGAAGCCCTGTATGCGCAAGCCTGGCATCGTCCCGAGGCATTTCAGCCCAAAGGCGATGTCATCCCTGTTCACCCTGCCGACTAAGGCTGACCGACACCTTGATTTCATCATCATAACACCTAGGTTTCATGAAAACCTGAAAATACTACCGTTTTTTCATTCCCACAGGAGAAAATGTAATGAATATAAGTGTTCGCGCCGGAAGCGTTGCCAAATGCCGGGAAGATACCATTGTGCTTCCTCTGCTCACTGACCGAAAACTCACCGATGCCGGACGCAACCTGCCGGAGGAAACCGCTGACTTCCTGAAAAGCTTGTTTCGCCGTTCGGCGATTAAGGGGGAATTCGGCGAAATTACCACCTTGCATGCCGTGCCCGGTCTGCATGCCTACCGCCTGGTGCTGGTTGGCTGCGGCAACGAAAACAAACTGACCTTGCACGGTCTGCGTCGTCTTGCTGGCAAAACAGCCAGAAACATGCGTGCGTCAGGTGCGCATACGGCGGCTGTTTTTCTTGCCGATGCCAATATTCGCCATAGCGCGCAGCATGAACGTGTGCAGGCGGTGACGGAAGGCATCGCCCTTGGTCTCTATCGTTTTGAGCAATTCAAAAGCAAGAAAAAAGAGGATCATAAGGCTGACCCTTCATTTGTCGTGATCGTCAACAATCGTCGCCGTGAAACCCTTGCCGCCTGTCAGCAGGCAGCGCAGCGTGGTCAGGTTATCGCTGAAGGCGTGATGCTGGCGCGTGACCTTGGCAATCTGCCCGGCAATGTCTGCACGCCAGCGTATCTGGCAGAGCAGGCGCAGGCGCTGCAAAGCGAGCATCTTCAGGTTGAAGTCATGGACAAGGCGGCCATTGAAGAAAAAGGATTCCGGGCCTTGCTGGCGGTGAATCAGGGTTCCGCGAAAGAGCCGCGTTTTATCGTGCTGCGTTATCAGGGCGGTGAGGAAGATGAAGCGCCTGTTGCGCTGGTTGGCAAGGGCCTGACCTTTGATGCCGGTGGCATCAGCATCAAGCCACCGGCAGCCATGGATGAAATGAAATTTGATATGTGCGGTTCAGCAG
>JALSZZ010000309.1:1287-2059 GCA_027075825.1 Mariprofundaceae bacterium
CCTGCGGCTGGATCACCTCCTTTCTAAGGAGCTTGCGCGAGGTGAGAGTCTCGTGCAGCCGTCAAACCCCGAGCCCTTGCTCGGCGGAACGGGATGTCCGGTTCAGTTTTCAGGGGCCGACCGGTTCGCCGGCGGTCTTTGAAAGCGAGCTGAGCCGCCTCTCGGCGGGGCGACCAACCCCAAAGGGACGTGACCGCGGGGCATTAGCTCAGGTGGTTAGAGCGCACCCCTGATAAGGGTGAGGTCGCTAGTTCGAGTCTAGCATGCCCCACCGGGGCTGTAGCTCAGCTGGGAGAGCATCGGCTTTGCAAGCCGGGGGTCGCCGGTTCGAGTCCGGCCAGCTCCACTCTTTGACATCCGAATCGTGGAAGGAAGATTCCGTAATTGTAGCGGAGGGCGACGTGTCGCGGTCCGGGCCGTTCTTGGCTCGAACCCCGGCCTCGAGCCCTCGAAGCGCGCCTTAGGGATACGTCAAGCTACGAAGGGCGTGCGGTGGATGCCTTGGCGCCGAGAGGCGAAGAAGGACGTGGACAGCTGCGAAAAGCCTCGGGGAGCCGCTAACAGGCTGTGATCCGGGGATCTCCGAATCGGGCAACCGGCCTGGTGCTGCCAGGCAGCCTCCGACTGAATCCATAGGTCGGAGGCAGCGAACCCGGGGAACTGAAACATCTAAGTACCCGGAGGAAAGGAAATCAACAGAGACTCCCCTAGTAGTGGCGAGCGAACGGGGACCAGCCTAAACCGTACCAGTGTAAGCCTCGGGGCGTTGCTG
>JALSZZ010000310.1 GCA_027075825.1 Mariprofundaceae bacterium
TCTGAATTCAGGGCGTTCAGATTACCGGTATGTAAGTATTCGGCTCAACCGTTCCTGCCGCCAGTTTTCAGGATTTTTTTGTAGTCACGTTGTAACGGATACAGCCAGTTTGCTGCCTTGTAGCATGTACCCGACATTCAGCACCCCTGAATGCCGCTTTCAGAAATTAAAGCAAGCACCGAACTTCTGTGTAGGACTCCCCATAACATACTGATATTTATAATTATTTTTCAGGACTAACGAGGCTTAACGAGCCAGGAGTCTGGGGCGATCTATGATAAACTGATCACCGACAACTCCATCAATGCCATCATGCGTTATGATGTTGAGCAGTGAAGGATAACCTGACATTTCCAGAACATCCTAAAGGCAATAAATCACTCGAAACTCCTCTGTCTTTATCCTTAATAATCAATTAGTTGCCATGTATTTAGAGCCTGAGATATTAATTCTTAAAACACACTGAAAAGGCTGCTGCATGTCGGGTCGATGGTTCCGACAAAAATGATTCCAGGCAATGGCCAATAATCTGCCCTGCCAGTCCCTGAAATAACAGTTCGAACTGTCGCTCGATTTCGCCAGGGTCTGCGCCTGAGGCAAGGCTGGCAAGCGCTTGTTCAATGCTGCTTTTGATTTTTTCTGCCGTATCGTTAATAATGGCGGCGGTGTCGTGTTGGTGTTGTTTTTTCATGGGCTATCAATACGACACCAACTTCCATGTGGCAAGCTTTAAGTTGACACACTAATGGAATGCCCCCCAGCTTCTTCCACTCCACCTCAACCCCATCCAGCAACTTCTCCATAAAGGGCACAGTTTTTACCTTATTATCCTTTGTCATGCCTGGCTGCCTCACTTCTTATGCAACAGATAAATAGCCAGCCCCACCAGGCCAACCGCCAGCAAAGTGCTTGCGGTATTGTCCACTGATTTATCGTTCACAAAATAGCGGCTGTGGGTACGCTTCAGGTCATCAATGGAGTTGGCTTCAAATACCACCACTTCCATTTCGTGGCGATGGCTTAAAAAGTATTGTTGCTCTTTTTGCAACCCCTCCGATTGCGCGTCGGCATAGTCGCGAAATGGCGTGCATTGCGTTTCTTTACTGATGCGATTGTGCTCAATCAGATAATACATCGCGAATCGCCTCCTTTATTTGCTCCCGGTAGTCATCATAAATCACTTCATGGGCCTTTTGGTCAATTTCCAAAAAGCGATCAGCAAGCAGTTTCAACCGATTCATAAGCGGTTCCTCTCGCCTGGTGCCACCGTATTTGAGGGTGTTTTTTTCATCACACAGGCTTTCGATTAAATTAGCCCATATATCCTGCGCATAGGTGCGTAGCTGAATTTCATAGAATTTTTTATCTGCTTTGACAATGATATGAATAGCGCGATAGCCGTCTTTGTCTCTGATTTTAGGTTCAACCTGCCATTGCTGCGAGGCAAAAACATACTTTATCAGGCCATTGATTTGTTGCACCACCTGGCTGCCACCTTGCACTACAATACGGCAGCCAGCAATATCCTGCATTTGCGGCAGGCGTAGCCTGGGTTGCCTTTTGAGTTTATCGACAATGGATTGCTGGGTTTTGCGCTTGCGTTTGGTCAAAGTGCAATCGTCCCTTGAACTGAGCGCGTCTTGAATCATTGGGTAGGCTTGTTCGTCCAGAACACTAAATGTCTAATTCATCGAGCAGGCTTAAATCCGTTTCATCAATCATGCCTTGGCGTAGCCTGTCACCAAGCCTGGTTATTTGACTGTTGCTGAGTGTCATTTATTTGCATCCTGTCTCTGCCTCAATCTCCGCTACAATGGCATCAATATCCGCTCTTCGCTAGGAATCTTGTCGGACTTTGACAAATCTACTACGAAAAACCGGATATTGGCCAAATATTCGTCCTGCTTTTGTTAAATAGCGCTGCTATTCGCCACAAACAGGTCGTATATTTGGCTCAATCCCGCTATTTCTCGTGACGATTGCCAAAGTCCGACAGGCTCCTAGTCAATCTTTGCCACGGTGGCTTTCAGTTCGGCACTGAGCCAGGTGATGTCAATG
>JALSZZ010000311.1 GCA_027075825.1 Mariprofundaceae bacterium
TGGTGCCTGGCGACGATTCATTATCACGGCTACCTTGAGCAACAGGCGGACGAAGTAAAGCGTTTCCGCGAGCAAGCGGCGCTGATCATCCCCGATACGATTGATTATGCCCAGGTCGCCGGGCTTAGTCATGAATGCAGGCAAAAACTGGAGGCGCATATGCCACACAATATCGGACAGGCTTCAGGAATATCCGGCGTTACGCCTGCCGCCATCACCGCTTTGCTGCTGCATCTTCGTCAACATGCATAACGAACTGCAACGCTATGTGGATGAGGTGTTGCGCTTCAGAAAAGCGCTGAACCTGACATCTGTTGCTGATCGCGATGCCTTCTGGCAGCGTTTCATTCAGCCTTCACTGGATCTATTGCCCATGATGCCGGCAAGTGGCCGCATGATGGATATTGGCAGTGGCATGGGGGTACCAGGGATTCCGTTAATGATCGCACGTCCTGCCTTGTTTGGCGTACTCGTCGAACGACGAAAAAAACGCGCCGAGTTTTTGCGCCACGTCATCCGCAGCCTGCGCCTGCATGGTGAGGCGCATGATACGGATGTGCGTCAGCTTCCATGCGCGCAGATTGATGTATTCACGGCCAGGGCTGTGACTGAACCACCAGCCTTGCTACGCATGTGTGAGCCGCATGCCTCGCCTGCTGCCTGCGCCGTATTGCCGGTAGCGCAAGCCTTTGATGGCAGCGCGCCGTCCGGCTGGAAGATCGAATCAGAAGTGTGGACAGATGCAGCACAGCCTCAGCGGCTGATCTGCTTTCGATGGCAGGGGGGTGTTTCACGTGAAACATAAGCGTTTAGGTAAAGTCATGGCCGTGGCCAACCAGAAGGGCGGCGTGGGCAAAACCACCACCACGGTCAACCTGGCAGCATCGCTGGCTATTCTTGAACAACGGGTGCTGGTGGTGGATTTTGACCCTCAGGGCAATGCCACATCAGGCCTGGGCATAGAAAAAACAGCACTGACGGCCAGCAATTACGATGTACTCTGTGGTCAGGCGACCATGGCCGATACCATTCTGACCAGCCATTTTCACAAGCTTTATGTGTTGCCCGCAACCATTGATCTGGCAGCAGCAGAAGTGGAAATGGCCGATGAGGTGCAACGCAACCATTTACTGACAGCGATGCTGAACCAGTATGAAGGCGAACCCTTTGATTACACCCTGATTGATTGTCCGCCAGCCCTGGGCCTGTTGACGCTTAATGCGCTGGCCGCAGCCGATCAGGTGCTGATCCCGTTGCAAACGGAGTTTTATGCGCTTGAAGGTTTATCACAGTTGATTGAAACCATTCGTCGCATCCGTAAACATATCAACCCCCAGCTTAGCGTCGGCGGCATTGTGTTGACCATGGCGGACAAGCGGAATAAGCTATCCCGTCAGGTTGAGGAAGAAGCGCGTCGTTATTTTGGCAAACAGGTATTTGAACAAATCGTGCCGAGGAATGTTCGCCTGTCGGAAGCGCCGAGTTTTGGCAAGCCGGTGTTGTATCACGATGTGAAATCAACGGGCGCACAGGCGTATCTGGAAATCGCACGGGAACTGTTACAACGTCATGAGCGGCTTGAAAAAACAGGCTGATACTTAAGGAGGCAGTGCAATGAAGTGGTGGATTTATCTGCTGGCGGCCATCATGCTCGCCGGCTGCATGGTGAACAGAAGCAGTCATCACAGCACCAGCGTGGTGCAATACCTTTTTCCTGATGATCAAAACCATAAGGAAACACCCACAACACCTGTTCTTCATTTGCCGCTGCGCGTTGGCGTGGCCTTTGTGCCTGAGAGCAACGGCATGCCGGGCGTTATCCCGGAGGAGCGCAAGCTTCGTTTGTTGCGTAATGTGAAGGCGCACTTTGCCAAATACCGCTTTGTGCATGATATTCAGATCATTCCCAGCGCCTACTTAAGACTCGGCGGCAGTTTTGCCAATCTTGACCAGTTAGCCACCATGTTTGGCCTTGATGTGATCGCCCTGGTTTCTTACGACCAGTCCCGCTTCACCGGCGAAGGGACTGCCAGTATCAGCTACTGGACGATT
>JALSZZ010000312.1 GCA_027075825.1 Mariprofundaceae bacterium
GATGTCCCGAATCTGGCATATTAAGAGCAGCACATATACTGGTTCCAGCTGACTTTGGCACATGAATGAAATAGAGAGGGAACTCCAACCACGCATCACTGCCGCAGCTATGACGACCTTGAGGCCTTGCTCAGGCGATACCTGCATCTATACAATGGTCATATCCCGCAGCGGGCACTTGGACACAAAACGCCCATCCAGGCGATGAAAGAATGGCAGAAAAAACGACCCAACATCTTCGTCAAACAAGTACGGAATCTCACGGATCCTGACAGCTAGTTAGCTGTTCCTTCTGGCAAGATGCTAGGTTTTTTGGAGGGAGAAGTGAAAAAAGCGTTACGGAAAAGAATGTATTCATTTTTATTGAAGCGAGGGGGCATTCGTTTCGCAAATTATTCTTATATAAAAAGAAATATATCCCTACCCGATGCGTGGTTGGAGTTCCCTCTCTATTTCATTCATGTGCCAAAGTCAGCTGGAACCAGTATATGTGCTGCTCTTAATATGCCAGATTCGGGACATCTTTTGTTTGGAGAAATGAGAAAAAATACTGCGAAGCTTCTGGCAAAAAAGCGTTGTTTTATAGTGGTCCGTAACCCTTTGGCGCGTCTTTTGTCAACTTATAAATATGCAAAAATGGCATTAAATCACAATAGTGTAAACACTTCTTGTTCGTTTGCAGAATATCCAACATTTGAAAGTTTTCTGGAGGGGCTTATATATAGCGAGGAAATGCTGCATCATTATTTCATACGGCCGGCCTCTGACTTTTACAACAGCGCGGTCTCTTTTGGGGCAATTGTTGATGTGATAAGATTCGAAGACATTAATGCTATATTGCCAAAGTATTTGGGTGTACATGGGGTAGAGATAGGCGCACTTCCGTACAAAAATGTTGGCACTGGAGAGGTTGGTCTAGAAAAGGTCTCCCCTCGAATTCAAGCTAAAATATTAAAATTATATCACGATGATGAAGTATTACGAAAGAAGGCTATTGCTACATGTTGAAATATGTTCGTTCTTAGTTTCTTACTAAGATTGTTGGCTGACAATCACATGGGGCATTCAGGCTTGAGGCTGCTTTGTCTACTACATAGGAGCAATGGAGTGTGAATTGGTCTTTGAGTGATGTTAGTGCGTCAATGATAACGCGCGCTTGTGCGGTGTTGGGAGGAGTTGCTCTTAGTCTAATGATCGCCCGTCTTTGTGGAGCTGCGGCTTTGGGGGAGTTTGCAGTATTTCTTAGTCTTTTAGGTGTGTTTGGAATTCTTGCAAAGCATGGAAAAGATATGGTTTTGATGCGTACTGTTGCATGGGTTGTGTATAAAGGCGGCCCAAAAGCACTGCCTGCAACTTTACTTCATTACAGCGTGATGCAACTGATTCTTCCCTCGTTGTCCTTTGGGATAGTTGCTAGTATTCTGCTGGCTACTAATTGGTTGGGTTCAGCGTTTCCAGGTTCTATTTTGGCGATGCCACTGGCTATGACGTTGTTTTCAATGCTGGCATTGGTGGCTGGTTATGCTAAGGGGCTTTCACGCGCATGGCTTGGTCCACTTTTTGAGATTGGTGGTGTTTCGTTAGTGACGGCACTGCTGCTGGCTGGACTTGCTTTTACCTTCCCCGCTATGACTGAGAGCGGAGTTATTTTATCCTTTTTAGTAGCCATGTTTCTTCTTCTGGGAGTGGGCTTCGTCATGCTTTGGCATGATATTCCGCGTCCGCAACGCTTGTGTTCGCTTGATTCTGACCTGAAGGCAGAGTTGAGCAAAGGGCAGCTAGATTTCACTCTTATCGCTGTGGCAGGCTTTTTGACTCAGGCTGGGATGTTTTTGTTGGCGGCCCCTTTCTTGAGTGAAGTGGATCTTGGCTTTTTGCGCGCGGCTGAGCGGTTAGCACTGATTATAAGTTTTCCTGTGCTCGCAATCAATCCAGTTATCACACCCAGCATTGTGAGAGTGTCGCGTAGTGCTGGCAGCAGTAGTATCGAGTTGAAGCGGTTAATGGTGAGGGCTGTGATGATGGCTTCTGGTATCGCCGCACCTT
>JALSZZ010000313.1 GCA_027075825.1 Mariprofundaceae bacterium
GAAAAGCGAAAATCTGCGCGACTGCGCAAGCGGCTCGTCAACGAAATGCGCAGACGAACTTCGCCATGCTCAGTGAACTTCAGCGCATTATTCAGCAGATTTAACAACACCTGATTCAGACGCAGGGCATCGCCAATCACCTGCATCGGCAAATCAGGCGGGTAATCGAAGATCAGCCGCAGACCTTTTTCCCGTGCCCTATCCACCAGCACAGCAGCACATTGATCCAGCAGCCCGGCCAGATCAAAGGGAGCGGATTCAATATCCAGTTTGCCGGCTTCAATTTTGGAGAAATCAAGTATATCATTGATGATCCCCAGCAGGTTTTCTGCCGCTGTCAGGGCCTTGAGCTGGTAGTCACGCTGTTTGCGCGATAGTTCAGTGTCCAGCATCAAATGCGACAGGCCAATGATGGCGTTCATCGGCGTGCGAATTTCGTGGCTCATATTGGCCAGAAATGCACTTTTGGCCTCATTGGCGCTTTCTGCCTGTTCCTTGGCCTGTTGCAATTCCCGGGTGCGCTGCTGAATCTTTAATTCCAGATTTTCATTAAACTCCTGCAATCGGGATTCAGCGTTTTTCTGCCTTGTTAAATCAGCCAGCATGGTGATATAGGCAGGCTGACCATCGAATTCCAGCAAGCGAGTGGATGCTGACACCCACACAATCTTGCCGTTTGGAGAACACAACTGCGTTTCAACCGCATCAACAGCGCCTTTTTCTGCCAGTTGCCGACGGATGTTCTTATGGTCCTGCTCCGGCACAAATTCGGCAATACTGTGGGGAACACTTACGTCCACAGTTTCTCCACCACCAATCAGGGCCAGCGCTGCCGGATTATAAAAGATGATTTCTGCATTTGCTTCCTTGCTGACAATGATTGGCATGGGCGCATGCTCAATCACTGCACGGAAGCGTTGCTCACTCAGTTCCAGACGATGATGCTGCGCATACAGCCTTAAAAAGGCATCCTCCAGATGTGACAACATATCATTAAAAGCCGCTGCCAGAGCACCAATTTCGTCATCGCGTCTAAAGTTTACACGTTCAAAATGGTGCTGTTTCCCCAGACGGGCATACTCTTGCCATTGGTGCACCTCTTTAGGCCCCAGCAATTGCTTCATGCGGCGGGCCAGGTCACGCACAGGGCGGGTAACCTGCCGGTGCAATAAATAACTGAACACCAGCGCAATCAGCAAAGCCAGTAATAATGTGACAAGCACAGTATACATGGTTGAACGCATGCTGGCATGCAAGGTATCCAGACCGGATTCAATTAACACATAACCCAGTATCTGTCCCTTGTCGTTCAGCGGATGCGATACGCGCACGATATTGTCGCCGAAATAGCTGGCATCTGTCAGTTCTCTCATGGGCTGAAATAACAACTGGTGATGATTGCGTCCGGCATCGGCAAATACCGTATAATCGCGGCGCAACACCTGAATGCGCATGTTTTTACTGGCTTGCGTGATTTGTTGTATCAGCGATTGCGCCCGCCGCTCATCATCAAAACGCAGCGCTGGCGTAAAGCTTTGCCCTATCAGGGAAGCGGCTGTCAGCAGACGGGTTTCGAGGCCCTGTTTCAGCGTTTTACTGTTGAAATACACCCAGGATGCCGCCATGATGCCGACGCTGATCAATACGGTGATCAGCAACATGAATACCAGCCGGTTTCCCAGTGACAGCTTCACTGATTCACCACCGTTCTTGCCATATCAAGCACATCGGCGCTCAGGTAGAGTCCGCTGTCGCGAACAGCCTTCAGATTGGCATCAAAACGCAGGTGCCCTTCTTCCTCCACGAGTTCCAGCATCCCCCCCTGGCGCACGAAGGCAGCCTGATCCGATACGGTCATGACCGGATGTTTTGCCACATGTTTCAGCAAGGCTGCCAGGCGGATATCCTCCATCTTGTGTGCATACAACACATGCGCGCCATCCACACAGGAAACAGTCTGGCAACGCCGCACCTGCATGTGCGGCGGGTACTCACTTTTTTGTGAAATCATTTCCAGCGTATCGGCAAACACAGGCGAGCCATATACGGCAACAATCACCCTCGTTCTGCTTCCCGGGTCGTCAGGCCACGCCGCAAAGCGAATAAAGTTATACAAATATACGCCCTTCATCAGCGAAACATCCACTGTTCCGGCAGCCTGAGTATTTCCCTGTATGCTGATCAGCAGCACAGCAAAGGCAAGACACGAAAACAGCAGCTTGCCTGCTTTCATTGTCTTTGAAAAAAGCCTCATAAATGCACATTCATGGAAACAGCGAAGGAGCGCGGCTGCTGCTGCGAGCTTGTGAACTTGATGCCGCCACTACTGGCATTGCGATAACGACGATCGAACACATTGAAGACCGACAGTTCAATATCACCAAGCTGAAAGGCATCCTTCCAGCCAAGGTGTACATCATACAACGAATACCCTGGCACCTTGCGTTTCAGGGCCGGATTCAGAGGGTCTGCCTTGTTGGTATTGGATTTTCCGACAAAATGACTGTTGCTCATCAACTGCCATGCTCCCCGGCCCAGGCTGAAGCCAAGGCGCGCATGCTGCCTGGCGACATAGGGAAGTTCAGAAGCAACTGAGCCTGCACCTGAACGAATACTGCCATCAACATAGCTGTAGCTTGCCCAGATTTTGCTTTGCCAGTCATCTCCCCACGTCTGTTCATGATGCACATACAACTCACCACCATAAAAGGTTTCATCGCCAATGTTCTGGTTGGTTTCGATAAAGCCAATGGCTGCATTGGCCGGCACCTGTGTCGGGTTGGTACTTTTGGCAGCAAAAATCACATTGTTGACCTGCGCCCGGTAAACACTGACCGCCATGTAGATATCATGCCAGGGAGTTCCCTGAGCACTTAACTCGAGCGTGCGCGATTTCTCCGGTTTCAGATAAGGGTTAGCGAGGTGAAAAAAGCCGCTGGTGTATTGTCCTGCTGCATTTTGGGTGCCGGAAAAAGAGCCGTAAACCTCATGTGTTTCCACCGTCGATGGCGCACGGAATGCTTCGCCATACATCAGCTTGTATGCCCATGCGCTGACAGGACGCCAGACGATACTCAGACGCGGGTTCCAGCTACTGCCATAGCGAGAATCACGGTCATAGCGCAGGCCGGTGGTGGCACTCCAGTGGTGGTCGATATGCCAGCCATGCTGGACAAAGATACCGTACTGGCTGTAGCGCAAATCATAAAGGGTAATGGGAACGCTGTTGTTGGTATTGGGGTAATACATGATCTGCCCGGCAACAGCCATGCCGGGATTCACCGGCAATGGCGTGTCCGGCGTCTTCGGAATGGAGTGGTAACTGCCAAGGCTGATGCCCATGGTCAGGTTCATATGATCGTTAATGTCCCAGGCAAGCTGCTGCTCCAGTTCCAGACGATCGTTGCGCATATACTGGTAGCCCACCTGAAAATCCGTGTAGCGATTACGAAAAGCACTGCCCGGCGCGACTTCCAGACGACTGCCATTAAGCAGCGTGGCAGATTCGATATTGTTGCCCAGCAAGCGCTTGTAGCGCGCATACAGCGTGGTAATATCCTGTTGCCAGAAGGCTGCCGGATCATAAATCACACCAGATGGCTTTTCGCCAATACTGCTAAGATGACGCTCCCGGTTGTGATACACCCCCATTTCGAGACCGGGAGACACATGCAGTTTTGCATAACCGGAAGAGGCGGCCACAGGTGAGACATAAGCCTCACGGGAAGCTTCGGGAACGACCACAGCGCCACCAAAGGTTCTGGCATCGACGGCGGCAAAATCAGCGGGATAATAGCGGCTCAGATCAGCCGTATCATCACGAAAACTGTGGCCCGAGAGCAACAGCGAGCGCCTGTCGCCCAGCGGTGCCTGCAACAAGGCAGCGCCGCGCATGCGATGCGTGGAGCCACTGCCCAGCACCAGTTCACCATGCCGTTGTGTAACATGGCGGGAGATCAGGTTGATCACACCGGCGGCAGCATCAGCGCCATACAAAGCCGAGGCCGGGCCATAAACCACTTCAATGCGATCAATGGCCTCCAGTGAAAAATTATTGGCAATGGTAATACTGTCACCACCGGGGTCGGTGATGCGCACGCCGTCAAGCAGCAGCAGAAACTTGTTGCTGCCATACAATCCGCGCCAGGCAATGCGGTGGTAACTGGTGCTGGATGTATGGTGCTGAATATGCAGGCCGGGCAAATCTTCCAGCACATCAATCAGGCTGTGATAATGCCGCAGGCGCATTTCACGGCGGGAGATAACCAGCATATTGGCAGGTGCATCAGCCAGCTCTTCGGCATGCCGCGAGGCGGTCTCTACCTTAACGCTCATCACCTGCCCCATGGACATGGACAGCAAATCATCCATTTCATTTGCCACGCTCTCACTGGCGTAGCAAAGCAATGACAAAAAACATAATATTGGAAACATGTTTACCCCCGGTGGTGCAGTGACCATATCGCTGAAAATGACGGCATTATTTCCAGTGAGAAAGTGTGAGCAATCGCAAATCTTCGCTATCCAGTCCGTGCTTCGGACTGAAATGTCAACACAGTCTAAAACAACATGCCTCTGGCTTTGGCCAGCATATCCTCCACCGTGTCGATCCAGCCTTCCATGGGGATGCGTATCTGTTCGCTCTTGCGCCCATACTTCATGGCATACAGCTTCAGCCATTTGCGATTCCAGGCAAGCCGAAGCTGGTAAAAATCATCGGGATAACGATGCGCCCAGCGCTGTGAACGGGCATAGGCATCATCCAGTGAAATCAAACCGGATTCAGTCGTACACATCAGCATCATATTGGCCCGGCTGTACATGCGCATGGTCGTTCTGACACCCAGCTCGGTGATCCGCGAAGAGCCAGGCAGCAACTCATCATAATAGAGCAATAAGGCGGCCATCACCGAGCGACGAAGCGCCATCTTTTGATCACTCGCCAGCGTATAAACATAGGTTTTCAGCGATTCATGAATCAGGCGGTTAAAACGGAAGGTATCAATTTTGTCAGCATTCAGCACATAAGAATGAGCTGCGGCAAACTGCAAAAATTCGGTATGTGTCAGCGCAGGAATCACATTCTTGCTTTGCAGGAAGCTGACCAGTTCCCAGTCAAATTCGACAGCCATGGCCAGCGTAATATGCAAGGATAATTCCTCTTCGTTCATATAACGAAAGAAGCGGTTCATCAACTCCTTGGGGGTGCGCCCGATATGTTTGGCAGGGTCAAAATCATTGGTGTGGGTTTCCAGGGCTTCCAGGCAAATATCCAGATAAAAAGGATGGTAAAACTGCGTGCCATCAGGGCCAGTGGACTCACGGCAGGCCCGCTGAATGGCAGCCGCGTGTTGCTTGAGCAAAAAGCCAAGCGCCGCATTGCCTTCACGCTGATACAGTTGAAGGCCAGCTTCAATGTATTCGTGGACATCTGCTTCCTTCAGGCCCAGCAAGTGACGGTGATCAATAAAATGCTCATTCCAGCGGGCATCATCATTAGGGTCATCATAAGCGGCCCAGTTGGTTCGCTCCCGTCCGAGCAGCACCACGCCGACACGCTTGCGGTATTCCTCATCAAGTAACAGCGATGCCATAAAGCCTTCGACGATGGCACGCTCGGTTTTCTTGGAAACGCGCTCATAACCATCGAGCACCAGTATAAACGAGCGGTTATTTTCGACCAGAAACATGCCCAGGTCTTCAGCCAGCAAACCGGGGAGCTTACGTTCAATATCACCGGCACGCCATTGATCAATGGAGTTAAGATCAATCCCCATGCTTTCCATCAGCGAACGCTCGCGATCACGCTCCTGCATATGCCTGAGCGCACGACTCATCATATTACCGATGGGCAGGATCTCAATCATGGTACCCAGTCCCCGGAACAATGAGCCAAACACACCACTTCTTTTGGCCATATTCTCAAAGAAGTGACGCACAGGGCCATCATCCAGCGACACTTCCTCGTTGGATTTCTCCATGTATTTCAGATAAACAAAGTCAAAGCCGAGCAGGCTGCTTTCCGTCGCCTGAAAAATCATGGTGCGGAGATTCCATAACAATTGCACAGCGGAAATATCTTCAGCCTTGTCCGAGTCAACATCAAGGTTGATATAGATCGCACCGTGATCGGGGTGAGCCTCTTCAAACTCATTCCAGACGTAGGAAACAAGGGTGCTTTTGCCAACGCCACCAATACCGTAAAAGCTGACAATAGGCCGCTCAGGCTGACGGCCATCCACAATAATATCTTCAAAGAAGCGCGCCAGGATTTTTCGTTCTTCGCGTCTGTCCGTAAACAACTCGCGGGCGCGCAGTTCCCGTCGCTCCTGCTGTGTGGTATAGCTGTTGCGGTTGCCGCCTTTTTTCCTAGCCACGCTTTACTACCTCTGCCATGAGCATTACGAATATCGCCATCAGCTTTTTTTCTCGATTTGCAAAAACTCGCGCATGGCATCAAGTTCAGCTGTGCACTGACCGAGAATATTGCGTAATAAACGCGACTGGCGATTAAGCATTAAATGCGTATTGACCCGCGTGCGAACAACCGCTGGTTTTACAGGTTTGGTAATATAATCAACAGCGCCAAGATCAAAGCCTTTCACCTCATCATCGGCATCAGACATGGCGGTAACAAAAATAATGGGAATACGTGCTGTTTTGGGATCACTCTTCAGGATTGTGCACACCTCATAGCCATCCATGCCGGGCATCATCACATCCAGCAGGATTAAATCCGGCGGGGTTGCTGAGGATGCCATCTCAATGGCACGTTCGCCATTGGTTGCCACTTTGACTCTGTACATCCGGCGCAGCACGCCTCGCAAAACGTCAATATTCTCAGCCGTATCATCAACCACCAGAATGGTAGCGCGCTCCTCCTGCATAAATCCCCCAAGGCAACCAGATATGGGCCGGATTATGCGATATTTCGCACATTGTTCAACTGTGGGTAACATACAGCCTGTATCTCTCCTTCCGGACAGACCGGTTTTGCAGACAACGAAACCGCAATTTTGTTTGCCAGGAGCCTGTCGGGCTTTGACAGTTCAATAGCGTTGCTGTTCGCCGCAAACAGGTCACATACCTGGCTCAATCCCGCTATTTCTCGTGACGATTGCCAAAGTTCGACGGACTTCTTGCTGTACATTGTTGCACATACCCATGATAAAAATCAGGCAATACGGAAATTGCCAAGAGAAAATCATCCGATAGCTTCCGCGAGACTCACAGCGGCTGCCAGCTGTTGAATAAATAAAATAGGATATGTCATGACAGTTGAATGGAAAGATGAATACAATACAGGCGACCCTGATGTTGACAAACAACATCGCGTCCTCTTTCAATATCTGGCTGATCTTGAAGCCCATATGAAGGCTGGAGATATCAACGAGCGCTACATCAAAAACCTGCTGGCTAATCTTGGTATTTTCACTCGCAGCCACTTCTGCTATGAAGAGATCTGCATGCGCACCCACAAATGCTCGGCAGCATCTGTCAACAAGGAACAGCATACCAAACTGCTTAAAGCCTATACCAGTTACGTCCAGCGCTTTGAAACAGAGGGCGTAAACGAAGATCTGATTCAGAAGCTGCATGATTTCCTGCACAGCTGGCTGGTGAATCATATTATCAAAATTGACACCAAACTGCGCGACTGCATGTAGTTGCGCGGCAACAGCGATTGCCAATCCTTTTCATTACCCCTGTCTTGCTCTTGTCAGGCATGATCACTGCCTGAACTATCGCAATGATAACAGTAGGATAACCGTGTTACATTCCCCTTTTCGTATGAAGCTGGAAAGCTCCCGACTTCTCACAGATCCGCGCTGTGATGATTCTGTCCGCCTGGTTCGACTGGTTCCGCTGACTGGTGAGGCTCAGCGTCCATTTACCCATGGTCAGTGCGTACGTCTTGGTATCCCCGGGCTTCGCAAGCCTGCGCCAGCGTATTTTGCCATTGCCTCATCGCCGGAAGATGAAGGTGGTTATGAATTTGTCGTCAAACAATCCGGTGACATGGCACAATACCTCTGTC
>JALSZZ010000314.1 GCA_027075825.1 Mariprofundaceae bacterium
CTTGTGCCTGAGCTGGCAGCGACAGCCAGAGACCAGACATCATACAGAACAAAATACAGGCATGAAAGCGGATCGGGCGATGATGCCCTGTATTCATCATTAACATGCGTTTTCTCCCGTTTCTTCTCTGTTGCAGGGAGTCTGTCGGACTTTGATCAATCTACTACGAAAAAGCGGGTATTGGCCAAATTTTCACCCTGTTTTTGTTAAATAGCGCTGCTATTCGCCGCAAACAGGTCGTATATTTGACTCAATTCCGCTATTTCTCGTGACGATTACCAAAATCCGACAGACTCCTAGCTGCTATTAAAAACCAGGTGCGCATCTGCCCCTTGCCTTTGATGCTGATGCAACCGCGTGGCTGCAGATGATAATCATCCTTTAACTGTTCATACACGGCTTCAGATACCTGAATTTTTCCTGGCTCGCCATGCGATTCCATGCGGCTGGCGATATTCACGGTATCGCCCCAGACATCATAAATAAACTTGCGCGCGCCAATCACCCCGGCAATCACAGGGCCGATATGAATACCAATGCGCAATTGTAGCTGGCAATGCTTTCCGGCATTGTCATCGGCAATCACTTGCTGCATGGCCAGTGCCAGATCGGCAATACGCCTGGCAACGTCGGGCACGGGCTGTGGCATGCCAGCGGCCACCATATAGGCATCGCCAATGGTTTTGATTTTTTCCAGTCCGGCGGCATCCACCAGATCGTCAAAGCGTGAAAAAAGGCGATTCAGCATGGTGACCAGCTCATTGGCCGGAAGTTGTGAAGCAAGCCGGGTAAAACCAACAATATCAGCAAACAACACCGCCGCCTGATCGAAGTGATCAGCGATGATGGTTTCGTCATGACGCAAACGATCAGCAATCGAAGCCGGGAGAATATTCAGCAGCAAGGCTTCTGCCCGTTCATGTTCACAACTGATGCGATCTTTTTGCAGGGCAATCAGTTGCTGTTGCTCAAAAATCTGACGGTAGGTATATTCTGAAAGATAGGCTGCCATGCAGGCAAACAACTCCAGAATCACCAGGCTGACGCACAGCAATAACCTTGCCTGTTCGCTTTCACCGCTGTAAACGAACAGATAAACGCTGTAAACGCCAACCATCACCAGCGAAGAGAAAATCGCATAACGGGCGCGCAGGCGCAGGGCATAAAAGCCGATAAACAACATCAGCATCATGCCGGTCACGGTAATATGCGGCACCATATTTTCCAGATGCAGGCAGATATACATCACCAGCAGGCCGCTCACCAGATTGGAGAACAAGGCCAGCGGCTGATAATAATGGAGGCAGCGCGGGTGATCGCGAATCAACAGGGCAAAAAGCGCAAACGGCGTGACCAGCGCCATGCTGATGCTGGCCAGGTGCATGGCATGCTCCGGCACCAGCCTGAATAATACATACAGCCCTACGCCCCACATGGGTACGGAGAGCACAAATACCGCCTGGATCAGCGGACGTGTTTCTTTGGCATAAAACTGTAAAAACGCCTGCTCCAGAGCATGGTCATCGTAGTCCAGCAATACCGGATAACGTCGCTTCGTTTTTTGTCCTAATTCTGCTTCCGGCGACAGATCGTCGTCCACCGCTGCATATTTCATCGGCAAATCACCGCCCATTGCCGACCTGTCTGCCCGTTTTCCCCTCGCCAGGAAAAGTAATTGTTCACTTCACAGGCGGTGCAATGACGATGGATTTCAATGTGTTGCACACCACACTGACGCAGCTGCCTAGCATTGATAGCCTGTAAATCAGCATGACCGGCAAGCGTAGATGATACCATACCACGAACGCTGGCAGCCAGCCGTCTGGCCACATCGTCCTGCACGGCAAAACAGCAGGCTCCGATGCCAGGGCCAATACTGGCCAGTATTTCATCAGCAGCACCGCCATGGATCAGCATTTGCCGACAACAATGCGCGACGATAGCGGCGGCAGTTCCTCGCCAGCCAGCATGCACGGCGGCTATCGTGCCGGAAGGAGGATGCGCCAGCAGCACGGGAATGCAATCTGCTGTGCGCACGGCCAGC
>JALSZZ010000315.1 GCA_027075825.1 Mariprofundaceae bacterium
TGGACATTTTTCGCTAACCTGTACCGTCAAGCATCATTTTGAAGCTGCTAAGTTCAGGCACAGGGAGTGGTTTGGCGTGGTCATTGCGTTGCGGCAGGCTGCCACCCAATTTCTCTCTTTGTGCTTTCATATACTGCATCACTTCAGAGTCATCTGCAGGCTTATAGAAAGGCACATCTTTTTCTAGCTCTTCATCAGAAATCGGAATCGCAAAACGATCACGGAAATATTTCAGACCATCTAAGTCCAACTTCTTCTGCTGGTGAGCGGTATTCGCGGCTTCACCATAAGGTCCCATGCCGTAACCCTTAACCGTCTTCGCTAGAATCACAGTTGGTTGACCTTTGGTTTCAGTCGCCTTCATATAGGCGTTATAGATCTTACGAGGGGAGTGGCCACCACGGGTGAGGCGGAAGATCTCATCATCGGTCATGTCTTCAACCAGAGCAGCGGTTTCAGGGTATTTACCAAAGAAGTGTTTGCGGACAAAAGCTCCGTCTTTGGCTTTGTAGGCTTGATATTCACCATCAACCACTTCGCCCATGCGTTGGATCAATTTACCTGATTTGTCTTTTTGCAACAGGACATCCCAACCTGACCCCCAGATGACTTTAATCACATTCCAGCCTGCCCCACGGAAGAAGGCTTCCAGCTCTTGGATAATCTTTCCATTTCCACGCACAGGGCCGTCTAAGCGTTGCAAGTTACAGTTAACCACAAAAATCAAGTTATCCAACTTCTCACGAGTTGCAAGCTGAATCGCACCACGAGATTCTGGTTCATCCATCTCGCCATCACCCAAGAACGCCCAGACTTTGCGTCCTTCGGTTTCCGCCATTTTTCGAGCTTGCATATATTTCATAAAACGCGCTTGGTAGATCGCCATTAAAGGCCCCAACCCCATCGAAACGGTTGGGAACTGCCAAAAATCAGACATCAACCAAGGATGAGGATAAGAAGATAAGCCCTTGCCATCTACCTCTTGGCGGAAGTTGCGAAGATCCTCTTCTGTCAGTCGTCCTTCCATAAAGGCTCGAGAATACATCCCTGGTGCCGTATGACCTTGGAAAAAGACTAAATCAGCGCCTTGTTGATGATTTGGCCCTTTAAAGAAGTGGTTCATCCCTACTTCATAGAGCGTACAGCTTGAAGCATAAGAAGCAATATGCCCCCCGACACTGGTGGTTTTATTCGCTCGCACCACCATTGCCATCGCATTCCATCGCAACATGGCGCGTAACTTCTGCTCTAATTTCAAGTTCCCTGCATAGTTCACTTGCTGTTCAGCTGGAATGGTGTTGATATAGGGAGTATTCGCCGAATAAGGCATATCGATGCCATGCTGACGAGCCTTCTCAATCAGGGTGGCAATCAAATGCTTGGCTTTTTCTGAACTTTCAAACGCCACCACGGCTTCAAATGCTTCGATCCACTCTTGGGTTTCTTGTGGATCTTGATCAATGAACTGTTCGCTCATAAAACTACCTCTAAATTTAGACAGGTCCTGTCTCATCAAATATACAAAGCACGGATACTTTGTTGCAAAAAAATTAGCAGAATCATAACATTTTTTGATGTCTAATTCACGGTTTGTCAGACTGGCTATGTAACCAAAACTTATTCATTGATGCTTCCAGTTCACTCAATGCCTTTTGGTAAACATCTCGCTTAAACTCTACCACCTCCTGCACTGGCAACCAATAATCGACCCACGCCCAGTCCTCAAATTCAGGAATTTCATAGGTATCCAATTGAATCTTATCTTCACCTGACACCAAGCCAAACATAAACCAAATCTGTTTCTGACCAATGCAGAGTGGTCGGCTATGCTGACGGACAAGATGTGCTGGCAAATTATAATAAAGCCAGTCCTCCGTTTTGCCCAACACCCGTACATCAGAAGGAGAGAGACCTACCTCTTCCTTTAACTCTCGAAAAGCTGCCTGCTGAGGGGTTTCATGCGTACGAATCCCCCCTTGAGGAAATTGCCAAGCATCCTGATGCACCCGCTTTCCCCAAAACAGCTTGCCATCCCTGTTTACAA
>JALSZZ010000316.1 GCA_027075825.1 Mariprofundaceae bacterium
GCGCCAGCGTTTGATCCATAAAGCTGCGCACGCCCGGATAACGGGCAAAATACTGATCAATAAACTGCTGGGCCGCCTGGCGCGGAATCCCCAGTTGTTTGGCCAGACCAAAGGCGCTCATGCCATAAAGAATGCCAAAATTCACCGCCTTGGCCTGACGACGCAGCTCTGCTGTTACCTCGGATTCATCCAGGCCATGAACTTCAGCAGCCGTGCTGCGGTGAATATCCTTACCGGCGCGAAAGGCTGCCAATAAACCCGCATCCTGAGAGAAATGCGCCATCAGCCGCAGTTCAATCTGTGAGTAATCGGCGGCAATCAGCACATAACCCGGCGGTGCCACAAAGGCCTTGCGAATCTGCCGTCCTTCTTCGCCACGCACCGGAATATTCTGCAAATTCGGATCAGATGAGGAAAGTCTGCCGGTGCTGGTAATCGCCTGATTATAGCTGGTATGCACCCGCCCTGTACGCCGGTGCACCAGCCGGGGCAAGGCATCCGTATAGGTTGATTTGAGTTTACTCAGGCTGCGCGCTTCCACGATCAGCCGGGGGACTTCGTGTTGCAAAGCCAGCTCTTCAAGCACCGCATGCGTGGTGGACCATTGCCCTGTTTTGGTTTTTTTGCCGCCGGGCAGGCCAAGTCGCTCAAACAGGATCACCCCCAGTTGTTTGGGCGAATGAATATTGAAGCTTTCACCCGCCAGGCGATGAATCTCTGCTTCAAGCGTTTCAATACGGCTGGAAAAACGTGCCGACAGGGCAGCCAGCGCATCCACATCCAGCAAGGTGCCCTGCCATTCCATCTCGGCCAGCACCTGCGACAAAGGCAGTTCAATGCGGTCATGACGCACGATGTGTTCCGCCAGACGTTCGCGTAACAACTGCGTCAGTCGCCAACTGATCGCGGCATCTTCACCGGCATAATCCGTGGCAACATCCAGTGGCACCTGACTGAAGCAACGTTGCTTCTTGCCCTTGCCGACAACCTCTTCATAGCTGGTACACTGGTAATCGAGAAAATCAGCCGCCAGCTTGTCCAGGCTCGGCGGGTATTTCCCCGCTTGCAGGCAGTAGGCCAGCAACATCGAATCAGCAACCACACCGGCAAGTCTGATGCCCACCCGGCGCAATACCTGTAGATCAAATTTCAAATTGTGACCACACTTGGCCAGCGTTGCATCCTCAAGCAGTGGCTTCAGATACTTCAATACCATCGTCAGCGGCAGCTGCACCGGCGTTTCGCCATCATCACTGGCAACATGGCCAACAGGGATATACCAGGCCTCATCACCAGCCATAGCCAGAGAAAGGCCGACAAGCTCGGCATCATGAATATGCAAGGCCGTGGTTTCGGTATCCAGGGCCACCAGTTCAGCCGCCTGTAAGCGCTGGCAAAGCCTTGTCAGCGCCGCTTCATCCGTGATGCAGTGGCAGCGCAGGCTGTGCTTGTCGTCGCTGTCTGCTGCTGGCGCATCAACGCCATTCTGCACAGCGCCATCATCGGCAAATTCTGCCGTCAGACGACGAAACTCCAGTTGTTCAAACAAGGCGTGCAGGCGTGGCCGATCCGCCTCAGTCGGGATCAGCTCATCCAGCGACAAAGGCAATGGCACATGCCGCTCAAGCGCCACCAGCTTCCACGACAGCCGCGCTGCTTCACAATGGGCAAGGATGTTTTCGCGGCGTTTTTTCTGGGGAATAGCCGCTGCATTGTCCAGCACAGCATCAAATGAACCCCAGTCACGCAGCAATTGCGCCGCTGTTTTGGGGCCAATGCCGGGAATACCGGGAATATTGTCCGCCGAATCACCCGTTAAGGCCAGTAGATCATGGATTTTTTGCGGGCTATCCACATCCCAGCGTTCACACACTTCCTGCGGCCCGTATTCCTTGTTGCGCATGGTATCAATCATCCAGACGCGATCATTGACCAGCTGCATCAGATCCTTATCGGTCGAAACAATGCTGACATCCCAGCCTTCACGCTGCTGCGCCGCCGTTGTCAGCGTGGCGATCACATCATCGGCTTCATAATCATC
>JALSZZ010000317.1 GCA_027075825.1 Mariprofundaceae bacterium
TCATGAAGATGAGTTCGAGCGTCTTGAAAACAGTATGATGCGCAAGGCCATTGCCCGTCGCCTGACGGAGTCCAAGCAACAGGTGCCGCATTTTTATCTGGATATTGACGTGCAGATGAATCGTCTGCTTGATTTGCGAGCGCAGTTGAATACAGCGGCTGATGGCGATTTCAAGCTGTCTGTCAACGATTTTGTGATCAAGGCAGCGGCCAAAGCCCTGCAGGATGTGCCGGAGGCCAATGCCAGCTGGACAGAAAGCCACACCCTGCGTCATAAACACAGCCATATTTCAGTGGCTGTCGCCATTGATGGTGGCCTGATCACGCCGGTGATCCGTTTTGCAGAACAAAAAGGCATTGTCGATATCTCTGCGGAAGTGCGCGAGCTGGCAGGTCGCGCCCGTGAAGGCGCGCTCAAACCGGAAGAATATAGCGGCGGTACTTTCTCCATTTCCAATCTTGGCATGTTCGGCATCCCGCGTTTTGCGGCCATCGTCAATCCGCCGGAAGGCGCAATTCTGGCCGTTGGGGCCACTGAGCAGCGCGTCATCGTCGAAAACGACGAGTCATGCGTGCGCCAGATGATGACGCTCACCCTCTCTTGCGATCATCGTGTAATTGATGGCGCTGTGGGAGCCACCCTGCTGGCCGCCCTGAAGCGTCATCTCGAATGCCCCGCCGGTTTGTTGATCTGATTGAATCAGAGGACAGAAGGAGGGATCCTTCTGTCCTCTGTGAATTTCAGGTCATGCGGGAAGCCGAAACGGAACTGTGTTTTACCGGATTTGCCGCCAACGCGCCGAATCCCGCCGCATTCTTCCCTGCTTCATTACTCGCAGAAGAAACAGGTAAACCGCCCCCCTGAATTTAAGAACAAACAACGGAACAGAAACCTGAGTGGCAGAGCACCAACCACAAATCTTCCCGAATACAGGAGCGGTCTCCAGACCGCGAACCGAATCACCGTGCAACAATCGAATGGTAGATTCCAGACAATGCGTTACCCCGGGTATTGAATTATGGAGTGGAAGTTTTTTGAGGATTATTCGTCAGATGTGCCTGTATTAGTTGAGCAGTGGCAAGGTGTCCGTAACGCAAAGCCAGATCAGCGGCCATGAGTCCTTCATTGTTGCGAGACAGGAGATAAGCTCCCCTTGCCAATAGCAGATGTACAATTTCCGCATACCCGCGTTTTGCGGCATAAATTAATGGCCTGCCGAAATCCGGGTATGCACCATGCCTGAGCAACAAGCTGACAATATCAGAATGGCCGTGCATACAGGCCGCCTCAAGTGGTGTGATTTGATTGACGGGGTTGATGTCTGCATCTGCCTGTATCAAAGCTGCAACAACATTATAATGCCCGTTGGCTGCAGCAACGGTCACAGGTTTGAACTTGCGGTATGCCCCAGACCAGTTGGGGTTTACACCCTGATTGAGTAGTGATTTCACTTGTTTTAGGTCGCCGTTTTGGGCTGCGGAAAGCAAGGCTTCTTCTTCGGATGTTTTCTTCCAGATATATTGCCACTTACGAAACGTCCGGGTGGTAACAGGATGCGATGTATCATCCGTGACATCAAAATGTATGAAGGTGTCATCCAGACGGTGAGTAATCCAGTAGCTTTTTCCTGCCTGTGCTGTAAAACGAACAAAACCATTATCACGGTTATCTTTGTCACTGTATTCCAGGGTAATCATCGTATCACCCGCCGGGATGATGAATTCACCAAACGCATGAAGTTTCCAGTACTCCTGTTTTGCATCCACAGGAAGGCCGTTAATCGTAACGGGTCTGGTTGCACTCACGAGGGTACTGAACAGGTTAATGCCACCTCTGCCATTTTGTTCCATATATAGTCTGGCATGGGGTTTGTCGGCAACTGTATTAACGAAATAAGTGCGATCTGTACTGGCACAGCCAGCGAGTAAAAGTAAAAATGCGCATGAAATACACTTCATCATGGCTGAATCCGGGCAAGCGCAGGATAGCGGTAATATTTACCATGCTTTTCCTGATAAGGGATCAGTGGAACCATCACA
>JALSZZ010000318.1 GCA_027075825.1 Mariprofundaceae bacterium
TCACCTTCAATCACCTTGGTGCCGTTCAGCAACACTTCCACCACGTCGATGTACTTGGCAGGATACGGCTTGCCGGTTTTCTTGTTGATACGACGACCGGATTCCATGGGGTGCTTCATCAGTGATTTAATTTCGGCGATGCCACCACGCACTTTGCCACGAACGCGAATTTTGATAGACATATGTCAATTCCTTTTCTTAATGCTTGGGTTCAACAACAATCGGGTCGGGTGAGGCGATTAACCGCCACAACCACCGATGGTGACCTTGACTTGCTGTTGAGCTTTGTAAAGCTTGCCGCCTGCTTTCACAATGGCAACGACATTCATGGTTTCGCCCATTTTGATACGGGTGGAAACGTAACCCAGGGCAGGACCAGAGTAGTTGTAAACGCACACCAGTGCGGTGGGGTTCTTGTCAGCCAGAATGGCAATGGCTTCAACACCGTTCAGTTTGGTTGCATCAACTGTAACAGGTGTCACGGCACCGTTCTCTGCAATTTCAGGGGCTTTCAGAACGATGTCACCAGATTCCGCTGTGGCCGTGGTGCCGAACAGGTCTTTGACTGCAACGTCAACCTTTTTGGCAGCAAAAGCGGCTTTGTTCCACTCGGCCAGAACGGTAGAAGGTGTCAGCAGGCCCGCGTTCACTGCAACGGCAGCTGCGCCAGTGGCCAGCGTGCCCTTCAGGAATGATCTACGTTTCATAGGTTTAGCTCCTATAGGTTATGGTTATTTGCAAGATCGAAGCGTTTACAGCGTGTAAATAAATTCTACGACCTTCTTGATCTGATCGTCTGTCAAGATCACATGGCGTCCAAATGGAGGCATCATACTGTATTTGACTTCCAGCTCCGGTTTGCCCCAGATCTTGTTATACAGTTTCTGTTTGTCCGGGTAACGCAGCTTCATGGCAATCAGTGCAGGACCGATATTACCAGGGAGGCTGCCACCTTTGATCATGTGGCAGGCCAGGCAGTTGCCCTTGGAGCGGCTGAATGCAATCTTCTTGCCTTGAGCAATCACCTTAGCATTGGCGGTATCCGCCGCCGCGCCGATTGTAGGGGCTGACAGCATGGTTGCAGCCACAGCAGTTGCGGCCAGAGCGTGGATCAGTTTGTTTTTCATTCTCTCCTCCTGAAAGAGTCTTGCGACAGAGTCTTATTTTTGTCAGCAATAAGACTTAGGCATGAGCAAGTCTTTTGCCCTTGAAGCATAAGGTTACTCATGGCCCCGGTAAGTGCAACCCTTTTTAGAGGGGTTGTCATAGCAATATTTAATGAGCTGATTAATAATCGCTTGGGCTTGCATATTTATCAAGAGCTTGCGGAACCCGGGTGGAGCATTGCCCTGTATCGCGCTTTGGGCGATGGCGTCTTGCTGTTGCTATCATCCACGGTCGGATAGGCCTGCTGCAGCGTTCTTGACTGGATGCGCTCTGCGGCGGAAAGCCTGTCAGGATCAATCTGTTTGATAAGGTAGCGGGCTTGCTTGATCTGGCCTTTGAGTGCGGCGGCCTGTGCCTGCATCAAAAGACTGCTGTCCGGCCGATGTTCACCTTGCAGGAGTCTGGCTTGAAGCTCAAAAGCTTGGGCGCGGATCCCGGCCGGTGCGTTTTGTCTGATCTGGCGTAGGTGGGTGCGTGCCCGTTTTATATCGTTCCGGTGGAATGCGATCCGTGCGAGGATCAGCTGCAGTGCGGGATTGTCAGGATAGCGTGTGGCGACCTGGTTCTGCAGCTGTTGGGTTAAGGACGGTGCATGGGTTTCTGCCCATTTAAGCAATGTCCCCATGACCAGCCAGTCCCCTTGGGCAGTTTTTTGCAATTGGTGGATACAGGAGGGTGAAAGCGCTTTCCCTGCATGCGCCTGGGTCAGACAGGATCGCTGGAGGGGATGAGGTGAAAGCAGGACTTGCAGGTTTTTAAGCGCCGGGAGGGGGAGAGGTGTGTCCTGTGCTGTTTTGTGCAGCTGTTGCGCGCGGTTTTCAGCAGCAGCGATGCGGTGGGGTGTCACTGGGTGGGTGCGCAGGACTTCGGGC
>JALSZZ010000319.1 GCA_027075825.1 Mariprofundaceae bacterium
TTAGTGACAATGACAGGAAAGGTGAATACACGCGCCCCTTGTTTTAGCGACAAAGTAAATTCATCGCCAGGCTTGAAGAGTTTAGGGTTCTTAATAACAATGCCTAAGCCACCTTCGGAGAAGTCACTAGTCACTGCAGATAGGGTATAGCCATTGGGTAAATGTAAGGTAACAGGCAGTCGCATACCAACTCTATGCGATACTCGCACTTGTTTAGACTCTTCTGCAACTGCCATGGACGCGCCCAGCGTTAAAAGATTATAAGCAGTCCAAAGCATGGTGATAATGACCGTGCCTAATTCGTGTTCTGGCCCAGTCAGTAAACGCCAAATACCCACTCCAAAACCTAAAACGTTTAATACAACTAAACTGATATAAGGTGTAGAAATACTCCAGTCAAAGTGTTCTTTTTCGACTAAGCCACCTTTTGCAGTGACATTAAAAGAGCCTTTATTGGGGTTGATTAATGCCACGGTGGTCGGGCGAGCAATATACCAAGCCAAAGCCGTTTCATACACTTCAGCCCAAAAAGAATGGCGATATTTTCCTTGAATGCGCGAATTGGTTAAATTGGAGTGAAATACATGCGGCAAGGCATACAAGACCAGTGCTAAAGCAGACGCGTGAATAATGTAGGCATGGAATAATAAAAAAGCTAAAGGCGCGGTTAAAAAGACCAAACGTGGTACGCCATACAAAAAGTGAATCATTGCATTGGAATAACATAAACGCTGCCCCCAGCTTAAGGTTTTTGCCAGCAAAGGATTATCCAGCCTAAAAATTTGTGCCATGCCTCGTCCCCAGCGGATGCGTTGTCCTACATGGGCAGAAAGGCTTTCGGTAGCCAAACCAGCGGCTTGCGGCTCGCGCAAATAAGCCGATTTATAGCCGAGTTTATGCAAGCGAAACGAGGTGTGTGCATCTTCGGTGACTGTTTCAACCGCGATACCGCCAATTTCTTCTAAAGGAGCGCGTCTTAAAATGGCACAAGAGCCACAGAAAAACGCAGCATTCCATAAATCATTGCCGTCTTGTACCAATCCGTAAAACAGCTCGTTTTCATTCGGTACTTTGCCAAAATTACCTAAATTGCGCTCAAACGGATCGGGAGAGAAAAAATGATGTGGAGTTTGAATGAGGGCTAAGTCATCATCCTTTAAAAATAGCCCCATCGATGTTTGTAAGAATGAGCGGGTAGGAATGTGATCGCAGTCAAAAATAGCAATGAATTCACCGTGAGTTTTGGTCATGGCAAGGTTTAAGTTGCCCGCTTTTGCATGAGTGCTTTCTTTGCGTTCAAAATAATGGACCCCAGCTTGTTCGGCAAACTGTTTAAATTCTGCACGGCAGCCATCATCCAAGATATAAATATTGATTTTGTTGTGAGGCCAGTCAATGGCTTGAGCCGCATATACGGTAGGTTTTACCACGCTAAGCGGCTCATTATACGTTGGGATGTAAATGTCCACACTTGGCCACTGGCTGGTATCTGCAGGTAAGGCTTTGGGTTGGCGCTGTAAGGGCCAAGCCGTTTGAAAAAAGCCTAATAATAAAATGACCCAAGTATACACCTCGGCAGCTAACAAGCCTAAGCCCAGTGTTAGATCAATTAAATCATCCCAGTTGAGAGTAGCATTGAAGCGCCACCAAAGGTATCGGCTAGAAACGGTAACCGATAAGACAATGAGCATCATGGTAGAAAAATGCCCAGGTAATTGTTTGATCCACAAGGCAGTGAAAACCAATAGTAAAACAAATAGCGCTTGAGTAAGCAGATCAAAAGGTGTGGTGATGCCTAAAATGATGATAATGACACTGAAAAACAGTGCGCCATAATGCGTGACGGGGTGATCGAATAACCAATGTTTTTTTAATGTGTTGGCTTGCTGTGTTGCTTGAGTATCCAGTTGTTTCGAGACTTTGGTTTTTTTGTGGATATAGTGGAATAACCACGAAGGATAGAGGTATTTAAGATAACATAAAGCTCGCCATATTTTGTGTATAGACGATTCCCCACGAGCATATTTGGG
>JALSZZ010000320.1 GCA_027075825.1 Mariprofundaceae bacterium
CGCAATGAGGAAGCCATTGCCAAAGGCATGAATCCGAAGGATTATGGCGTGGCACGCTGCTGTGGCGCGCTGAAAACCCAGGGCCTGCTCGATGCTCTGGAAGAAGGTGGCTACGACGCAGCCTTCGGTGGTGCCCGCCGGGACGAAGAACGTTCGCGGGCCAAAGAACGGGTATTCTCCATGCGCGATGAATTCGGTCAGTGGGATCCGAAAAATCAGCGCCCCGAACTGTGGAATACCTACAATGGTCGCATCCACGAAGGCGAATCGGTGCGCGTTTTCCCGCTCTCCAACTGGACGGAGATGGACATCTGGCTGTATATCCGCGAGGAAAACATCCCGATTGTGCCGCTGTATTACGCCAAAGAGCGCCCCATGGTGGTGCGCGGCAATCTGCTGATTCCGGCGGACGATCCTGAGCATTTACACGAAGGTGAAACACCGGAACCGGTGATGTGCCGTTTCCGCACGCTTGGTTGCATACCCTGCACCGGCGCAGTGCGTTCATCTGCTGATAATATGGACGAGATTGTTGCCGAAGCAGCGGCAGCCAAACGCAGTGAACGCGAAACCCGCATCATTGATCACGGCTCCAACTCGATGGAAGACAAGAAAAAGGAAGGTTACTTCTGATGACCGAACTGAATTTCAAGGCAAGTGAAGAAATTGAGCTACTGCGCCTGGTGACGGTGGGCAGCGTTGATGATGGCAAATCCACGCTGATCGGTCGTCTGCTGGTGGAAACCAAGGGCGCATTTGAAGATCAGTTGCTGGCCGTGCGCAAGCAGAAGAACGAACAGCATATCGCTACCGCCGAAGATATTGATCTGGCCATGCTGACGGATGGTCTGGCTGCCGAACGCGAACAGGGTATTACTATTGATGTGGCCTACCGTTATTTTGCCACGCCCAAACGCAAGTTCATCATGGCTGACTGCCCTGGCCATGAGCAATACACGCGCAATATGGTCACTGGCGCTTCCACTGCCAACGCCGCCATCATCCTGATTGATGCGCGCAATGGCGTGATGCCACAAACCCGTCGCCATACCCACATTCTGTCCCTGCTTGGCGTTGAGCATCTGATCGTCGCTGTGAATAAAATGGACATGGTGAATTATAATGAACAGGTGTTCAATGGCATTCGTGATGAAATCCGCGATTACTGTGAAAAGCAGGGAACGCGCGATCTGATTTGCATTCCCACTTCGGCACTGAAGGGCGATATGGTCGCTGTCCGTGGCGATCAGATGACCTGGTATGACGGCCCGACTTTGCTGGAGACGCTGGAATCGCTGTCTGTGATGGGCGGTATTGATGAAGCACCGTTTCGCTTTCCCGTGCAACTGGTGAACCGTCCGCAAACCGCCGAATTGCCGGACTATCGCGGCTTTATGGGAACGATTGCTTCCGGCACGGTCAGGACAGGGGACGAAGTGGTATCCCTGCCCAGCGGCATGCGCTCGAAAGTGAAAGAAATCGTCACCTTTGATGGTAATCCGGAAGAAGCTTTTGCACCGCAAAGCGTGACGCTGACGCTGGAAGACGAAATTGATGTGTCACGCGGTGATATGCTGGTACGGCCATCGGAATTGCCAAAAAACGCCCGCGATATTCACGCCCGCATTTGCTGGATTGGTGATGAGCCAATGAAGGAACGCGGCAAATATTTGATCAAACACACCACCAGCACGGCCAAAATGATCGTGTCGGCGATCAATTATCGCACCAACATCCACACCCTGGAGCAAGAGCCGACTGACAGCCTCAGCATGAACGAGATTGGCAGTATTGAAATGAAGCTGCAACGTCCGATTCACTACGATACCTATGCCGATAATCATGTGACTGGCAGCTTTATTATCATCGACAGCTTCACCAACAATACTGTTGGCGCAGGGATGATTGAGAGCTGAAAAAAGTGTTGACAAGCTGGCGCGGCTCACCATAATTCGCCGTCCCTTGCCGAGGTGGCGGAATTGGTAGACGCGCTAGCTTCAGGTGCTAGTGTCCTTAAGGACGTGC
>JALSZZ010000321.1 GCA_027075825.1 Mariprofundaceae bacterium
GGTGATTCGTCTGACGCTGGGTGATACACTGGATATTACCCTGATCAATGACAAGTCAAACAAGCATTCGCATTCCATTGATCTGCATGCCGCGCAGGTGGATATGCTCAATGAGTTTGCATCTGTCAGCCCGGGACATCGCAAGCATTTTCGTTTTACACCCCGTTATCCCGGCGTGTTTTTGTATCATTGTGGTTCGATGCCGATGGTGCAGCATATTGCCCGCGGCATGTATGGCGTTGTTATTGTTGATTCCCGACATTACACGCGCGCCTATCCCAAGCCGGATCGGGAATATGTGCTGATTCAATCGCAATATTTCGCCAATGCCGAAGATTACAGGGCGATGACGGAAAACAGAGGTTGGTCTGCGACGATGATCAACGGCAAGGTTTTTCATTACGACCCTCTGCATGCGCCCAATGTCAGCAAGGTTTTGACGGCTTTGCCGGGGGAGCGCGTGCGCATCTTTTTTGCCAATGCCAACATCAACGGTGTGGTATCCCTGCATCCGGTTGGTGGTGTCTGGGATCATGTTTATGCCAACGGTAATCCCGAAAATATGTTGTCCGGTATGCAAAGCGTGGTGATCCCGGTAGCGGGAAGTGCAACGCTTGATCTTGTGTCGCCGAAAGATCGGCCGACCAATAATCTGATTATTGATCATAATATGGGGGCAGACATGCGCGGCGCAGCCACGCTGCTGATGAATATGCCAGGTGCCGACCCGCAAGCGGGCAAGGGGGAGAATATTCTTATCCGCTGAGATGCGATATGTGTATCTCTGAACATGAATGTTAAATCGATTTAATAAAGTGCTTAACAAATCTTAAAGATGTGCCTAGAATGCAACTCTTGATATCCGTCCGTTCAGATAAAGGGCAGGCTGATGTCGATCATATTCCTGGAGGTTGTTCTATGATCAGAGCTAGAGGTGCGTTATTCCCGATATTGCTTATATGCGGCTGGATGCTTGCCATTGCACCGGCGCAGGCTGCCAAGCGTGAATTCAATATGACGATTGATGAGGTTGAGATTCAGGTCGCACCGGATCTGAAGTACAAGGTGTTTGGTTTTGACAGTCAGGTGCCCGGTCCGTTGATTCATGTCAGGCAGGGCGATGATGTTACCGTCCATGTCACCAATAATACCTCGCTGGCGCATACGATTCACTGGCATGGTTTCTATCAGCATAATAACTGGCAGAATGATGGTGTGCCGGGTATCACCCAGGCCAAGGGCATCCAGCCGGGTGCAACCTATACCTATCATTGGGTAGCCGAAAAGCCGGGCACCATGTGGTATCACTGCCATGTCAATGCGAATGAGCATACGGGTATTCGCGGCATGTGGGGTCCAATTATTGTTGATCCCCTGAAGCCGACGGCCATTGAAAAGAAAGTTACCAAGGACGTCATTATGATGCTCAGCAGCTGGGAGTCCGAGGCGGCGGATAAATATGGCACGGGTGCCGGCCCCAACGACAAACGCAACTATTTCTCAATCAATGCCAAATCGTTTCCGCTGGATATGCCATTGCGCGTGAAGAAGGGTGATTTTGTTCGCATTCGCTTTATTGGTGCAGGCAATACAATGCATGCCATGCATTCCCACGGGCATGATATGCTGGTGGCCTTCCTTGATGGTTTGCCGATCAAGAATCCCTATTACGTGGATACCCAGCTGATTATTCCTGGTTCGCATAATGACGTGTTTATCAATATGGATAATTCAGGTCGTTTCATTTTCCATGACCATATTGATTATCAGTCCACCAATAACGGTAAGTTCCCTGGTGGCGCGGCCACGATCATTGAATATGAAGGGCAGCCAAATGAAGACTGGTATGCTTGGAGCAAGATTAAATACGAGCCGGATTTCTACTATGAACAGTCGATCAAAAAAGGCTACGGTATTTTTGATCAGCCGTTCTTTAAAGGTAAAAAAGCGGCCAAGCGTAAACGCGGTCACCGCCATAACTAAGGGGTACTAGATGAAACGCATGCTTTATTTCGGTCTGTTT
>JALSZZ010000322.1 GCA_027075825.1 Mariprofundaceae bacterium
CATCCACAAGGATTTGAAGGCCGCCTTCGAGCAGAACTATTCCGATTATCTCGACACTGTTCCCCACCTGTTTCATCACAACGCCATTGTCATGTTCGGCAATGGCGACAAGGCGAAGATTGGCTCGCTGACCAGCAAGTGGGAGCACTTCCACGAATGGAAGCGCCTGGCCGAGGAGGAACCCGGCGTGGTGGATATGGAAACCCTGCTCAAGGGGGTGTGCAACAAGCGCAACTTCATGGATCTGCTGGAGAATTTCATTCTGTTTGATGACTCCTCTGGCGAGACCCGCAAAATCATTGCCCGTAATCATCAGTTTCTCGGTGTGAACCGCGCCATCGAGGCGGTGCGCGACCGGAAGAACCGTCAGGGCAAGCTGGGTGTGTTCTGGCATACCCAGGGCGCGGGTAAAAGTTATTCCATGGTGATGTTCACCCGCAAGGTCCACCGCAAGCTGGGTGGTAATTTTACTTTTGTGATACTGACGGATCGTGATGATCTGGATACGCAGATTTACAAAACCTTTGCCGGTTGCGGCGTGGTGGATAACGACCGTGATCCCTGCCGCGCCGGCAGCGGGCGGCATCTGAAAAGCCTGCTCGCCGAACACAAGTCATACATCTTTTCATTGATACAAAAATTCAACCAGCCGGTTGAGCCTGACAAGGCCTACACGCAAAGAGACGATGTCATTGTCATCAGCGACGAGGCGCACCGCACCCAGTACGGCGTGCTGGCATTGAATATGCGAAACGCCCTGCCGGGGGCGAGCTTTATTGGTTTTACCGGCACGCCGCTGTTCACCAGCGATGAGGTGACGCGCCGGGTGTTTGGCGATTATGTTTCCACTTATGACTTCCAGCGCGCGGTTGAGGATAAGGCGACAGTGCCGCTTTATTACGATGCGCGCGGCGACAAGCTGGGCGTTTCAGTTGGCGACTTGAACGAGCGGCTAGCCGAAAAACTGGAGCAACTGGAAACGGATGATGTGGATGTGCAGCAGCGTCTCGAGCAGGAGCTGAAACGGGACTATCACATCATCACGGCAGACAAGCGGCTGGATCAGGTGGCGCGTGATTTTGTACAGCATTATTCCACGGCATGGGAATCAGGCAAGGCGATGCTGGTCTGCATCGACAAGATCACCTGTGTGCGTATGTATGAGCGGATCCAGCAATACTGGAACGAGCGCATGCGTGATCTGGGCAAGGGGTTGACGCTTTCTACAGACGAACAGGAAACAGCGTATATACAACGCCAGATCAAATGGATGAGTGAAACCCGCATGGCGGTGGTGGTGAGCGAAGAGCAGGGCGAGGTAGAGCGGTTCCGCAAGTGGGATCTGGATATTACTCCGCATCGCAAACTGATCAAGGAAGGCATCGAACTGCCCGAAGCCATGCGCCGGCAACCACAATTTCGCAACAGGCAGCGCATGGCGCTGGATGATGCATTCAAGGAGCCTGAGCACCCTTTTCGCATCGCCATTGTTTGCGCCATGTGGCTGACTGGCTTCGACGTGCCCAGTCTGTCCACCCTGTACCTGGATAAACCACTCAAGGCGCATACCCTGATGCAGGCCATCGCCCGCGCCAACCGGGTGGACGAGGGCAAGAACAATGGTCTTATCGTTGATTACTGCGGCATTCTCAAAAACCTGCGACAAGCGCTGGCGACCTTTGCCGGTGCTGGCGATGCGGGACACGGCAGTGAAGACGGTGAGCTTGATCCGGCCAGGCCGGAACAGGAGCTGCTGGACGACCTGGCCGAGGCAATTGCCTTTGTCAGGCGTTTTCTGGATGAGCGCGATGCCTCGCTGGATGACATCATTGAAAAAACCGGATTTGCGCGCAATGCCGCCATTGTCGCCGCGAAAGAAGCGGCCAACGAGAATGATGAAACCCGCAAGCGTTTCGAGGTGATGTGCCGTGAAGTGTTCAAAAAGTTCAAGGCCTGTCTGAATGTGCGGGGTGTGAATACTTATCGGCAGGATTATGACGCCATCAATGTGGTT
>JALSZZ010000323.1 GCA_027075825.1 Mariprofundaceae bacterium
GGCCGGCATTCTAACCAACTGAACTACCGCTCCAATGGTGGGCGAAACAGGGATCGAACCTGTGACCTACGGTTTGTAAGACCGTTGCTCTCCCAGCTGAGCTATTCGCCCAAATTGCGCATTTGCAATCGCTTACGCAGCCATCCTGAAGTAAAGCTTCAATAACCCGCTGCGTCGGTGGCGGCGAACTTTAGCGAGTCGTCACCGAATTGCAAGCATTTATTTGTTAACAGCATCCTTAAGTGATTTTCCAACCTTGAAGCGAGCAACTTTGCCAGCGGGAATTTCAATAGGCTCTCTTGTGCGAGGGTTGCGTGCGGTACGAGCTGCACGATCGGACACAGCAAACGTGCCAAAACCAATCAGGCTCACGTTTTCACCCTTGCTCAGGCTTTCGGTAATACCACCGATGACAGCATCAACAGCGGCGGCCGCATCGTTTTTGCTCAGGCCGGTTGCTTCCGCAACATGTGCGGCCAGTTCTGATTTATTCATCTTTCCTCCCAATGGGATCCTGGGTTCTTATCTGGCAGGGTATCAACAAGGATACCACAGCATCTGCATCTGGCAGACTGGTGCTTTCACACATCAGCTTCGTGTGCCTCAGTTCGCTTTCAGGCAAAGAGCATCAGCAGCGAGGCAATCATGGTGGTGTGTGTGAAAAAACGGGCGTACATTATGGCCGCATAATAAAAAAGCAATGAATTTCCGGCCTTTCTTGTCGCTTGTGTACAGTTTTGCAACGCTTATGTTGTCATCACGCATGGTTTTCCGGGGTGAATCAGCGTCCGGAATGGCCCGTTCTGAAGGGAAAATCAGCGTCCGGTTTTGACCCTTCTGTATGTTGCTGTGTTTGTTGGTACATGGTGTTTTTGTACCCAACAACGTACCAACGTTTTTTGCGCTTCAGGTGGTCTGTTCCGGACTGTATAAACAGGCAACAAAAAAGCCCGCAAGCACAAGGCTTACAGGGTTTCTTTGGATGTGTACATGGTGCCCTCGACAGGAGTCGAACCTGTGGCCTGCCGCTTAGGAGGCGGCCGCTCTATCCAGCTGAGCTACGAGGGCTTGTGTATCAAACGTTGAAACGAAAGTGCATGATATCGCCATCCTGCACAATATAATTCTTCCCTTCAAGGCGCATCTTGCCCGCTTCCTTTGCGCCCTGCTCACCATTACAAGCGATGAAATCTTCATAGGCAATGGTTTCTGCGCGAATAAAGCCTTTTTCAAAGTCTGTGTGAATAACGGCGGCAGCCTGAGGCGCAGTGTCGTTGCGGTGGATCGTCCATGCGCGAACTTCCTTGACGCCAGCAGTGAAGTAGGTGATCAAATCCAGCAAGGTGTAAGCTTCACGGATAACGGTATTCAGGCCGGGTTCTTTCAGCCCCATCTCGCTGAGAAATTCCAGACGGGACGCTTTGTCCATTTCAGCCAGTTCAGCCTCAATCTGGGCGGAGACAACCGCCACACGCGCTCCCTCTCCGGCGGCATGTTGACGCACCTGATCAACCAGTTCATTGCCATCAGGCAATGAACCATCATCAACATTGGCGATATACAGCACGGGTTTGGCTGTCAGCAGGCAGGCATCGCGCAGAGCCAGCTGTTCATCTTCACTCAGTTGTTGTCGACGAACGGTGATACCATCTTCCAGACCGGCGAGGATTTTTTCCTGCAGATCAAGCAGTTTGCGTGCATCCTTGTCACCGGTTTTGGTAAGCTTGGCCGTGCGCTGAACAGCGCGCTGCATGGTTTCCATATCCTTGAGCATAAGCTCGGTGTCAATGGTTTCAATATCGGAAAGCGGGTTGGTCTGGCCAGCGACATGGGTGATATTGCCATCATCAAAACAGCGCACCACATGCGCAATGGCCGAACATTCCCGGATATTGGCCAGAAACTGATTGCCCAGCCCTTCACCGCTGGCAGCACCGGCGACCAGACCTGCAATATCAACGAACTCTACCACCGCATGCTGCACAGCCTGAGGCTTGACAATAGCGCTCAGGG
>JALSZZ010000324.1 GCA_027075825.1 Mariprofundaceae bacterium
AAGATGTAGTGATTAAAATTCTATATACAGGCATTGACTCTAATTTTGGGAGATTTATAAATGGATCCTCTGGCTGCCGAGTAATAAATCGCCCTGAATAAATCATTTTTACGCCTCAAAGGAGCCTAAGGGGATGGTTCGCTCGTTTGGCATGGTTTTGTGCAATGCCCTGCTGATTTGGGTGCAATCTGCACGCAGGGGCCTCGGCGGGGGCAAGTTTCGGAATTGGAAAATACTTGGAGAGTATATCTCACGGCCTGACCACTGCGGAACTTATGGAGCGATCGGTTGTTCTCCATGCCGTCAAGGGTGGGCTTGTCAGCCTTGCTTCGGGAGAGAACTTTATCTCAGGAGCCTTGTCGGCGGGCATAACGGCAGGCATGGGGGATATTCTGGGGACGATCGAGAATAGTTTTGGCCAGGTCGTTGCAGCGGGTATCATTGGCGATGTTGCGGCAACGGCCGGAGGCGGAAAGTTCATGATAGGATTCATGACTGGCGCGTTTACGCATGCGTTGAATTCGCAGAAGCATGAGAGCAAAAGGTTGACTCGCTGGGTGAAAAAATGGAAAAACGATGGGATTGTTGAAAAGCCAATTTCTGAATGGGAAACGATCACATCGTTTTCCATTAAAAAAGGAATCAAGGTGGGCAAAGGTGAGATGGAATTGTCTGTAGATGTCACATCCCGGATGATTCCATTGCTGTGAGGAGCTATGGTTTGTTTTCTGCGCGCCGTTGGCTTGAGGGGCGTGGATATGAACGCATCATGGAGTGAGAGATGGTGATCCGACTGCATGCCAATGCGACGACATCGCCGAAGATACGGAGGGAGATCCAGTCTGCGCCGCCGGAGGTGAGTGACCGTGAGCTTGCCCGGCGATATGGAGTGACGGTGGATACGATCCGTCGGTGGCGCAAGCGTGACAGTGTGGAGGACCGTTCGCATACGCCGCACCGTTTGCAGACGACGTTGACGCCGGAGCAGGAGATTGTGGTAGTGGAGATCCGGCGCACGCTATTGCTTCCGTTGGATGACCTGCTGGTGGTGACCCGGGAATTCATCAATCCTGATGTGAGCCGCTCAGGACTGGACCGGTGCCTGCGTCGGCATGGTGTGAGCAACCTGCGCAAGCTGAAGGCCGAGCTGGCCGCGACCGAAGGCGAGGAAGCCGTGGAGAAGAAAGCGTTCAAGGTGTATGAGCCGGGGTTTATCCACATTGATGTCAAATACCTTCCTCTGCTGGCCGGGGAGAAGCAGCGCCGGTACCTGTTCGTGGCCATTGATCGCGCCACGCGCTGGGTATTTTTGCAGGTGAAGAGAAGCAAAACGGCCAAAGCTGCACGGGCATTTCTTCGCGCTGTTGTGGCAGCTTGTCCAGTGCGGATTCAGAAGGTGTTGACCGATAATGCCAAGGAGTTCACCGATCGGTTTACCGTCAACGGAGAGCGTAAACCCACGGGCAAGCATTTGTTCGATCAGGAGTGTGCGGCGCAGAACATCGAACACCGCTTGATCCCTCCGCGCAAGCCACAGACCAACGGCATGGTGGAACGTTTCAATGGCCGTATTGCCGAGATCCTCGCCACGCATCACTGCCGCAGCTATGACGATCTCGAGGCCTTGCTCAAGCGATACCTGCATCTATACAATGGTCATATCTCGCAGCGGGCACTTGGGCACAAAACGCCCATTCAGGCGATGAAAGAATGGCAGAAAAAACGACCCGACATCTTCGTCAAACAAGTACGGAATCTCGCGGGGCCTGACACGTAGATATTAACTTTCAACGCAGGGAATTAGGCCAGTTCCAAAGGTACAAGCAAATTGAGGTCGAATATTATCAGTTGTCAAATACCCCTACTTTTAATGTTAGTGATATACTTTGCCAGTTCGTTACCATGATGTACCTTTAGGAAATAAAACTGGATATCAATACCGGCTCCAAGTTTGCCCGATGGGGGTGGCTTGCTTTGATCTTCCGTAGCGATAATCCAGCTCCTC
>JALSZZ010000325.1 GCA_027075825.1 Mariprofundaceae bacterium
GCCATAACCTTCACTCGAACAGGGGTTCCGCGTGGGAAACCTCTATATCGGATCACTACAGATCTTGAGTTTCTGCGAATGACTCCCAGAGTCTTATAGCCGGCACCGGTATTGGACAGAACGGCATATCCTCGTTCATGACGTGAAGCATCCTTAAAGTTACATGCAACATAGTTGGATGTGCCTCTTTTGCGAACAAACCTGCACTTAAGTCTTGTCGGTTTGGCCAGTGTCCACACAGAGGATGGGCGGGACCATGCTGACCCGGATGCATTAAAGGCCTTGAGTCTGAATGAATATCTTCTTTCAGGCCTGAAGCCTTTTATTCCAACTGTTGTAATATTCGCAACCGTATTACCGATAAGTTTCCATTTTCTGCCCGATTTGAAATAGATTTTGTAGCCTGTTTCATTCGCTACATCATTCCATGTCAATTTACCTTTCGTGCTTGAAGTAGCCCAGGCCTTGAAGTTTTTAGGTGCCGTCGGCTTTCCTGCTGGCGGTGGTGGCGTGCCTGTAAATGCAGCGGCTGCTGCAACAGCGGCTGCTGCATCAGCACGACCGGCTCCACACCATGTCGGATTATTGGCGCAAATGCTGCCCGGTGTAAAGGCAGCGGCGGTATTTTGGATCAGGCTGTTAATTTCCGTTGGCGTCAGTAATCGCTTCGGTGTGCCCGCAACTGCGGCGGCCTGCATCAAGGTGACCAGTCCGGCTACATGTGGCGATGCCATGCTGGTGCCCTGATAATAGCGATAAATGTTATCATTTAACGCCGTGGTTGCGCCGCCGTCCAATGTGGAAAGAACCCCATTGGGGTCGTTGGCAAACCCTTGTGCACCACCGGGAGCTGTAATTTCAACCGTTGCCCCGAAGTTGCTGTAATAGGCCTTATCCTTATTGGGGCCGTGGGCGGCAACGGTAATAACACCATTACAGCTTGCCGGAGCAAAGCCGGCCGCATCTGCATTGTTATTGCCGGCCGCCACGACAACAGTGACGCCGGCACCAACTGCGGCAGAAATGGCGGTTTGTTCAGCCGGACTACAGGCGTGAGGCCCACCCAGACTCATGTTGATGACGGTGGCCTTATTGGGATTGTTGGGCACACCGGGTACGGCCAGGCCTGCAGCCCAGCTGATGCCATCAACAATGTCCGAGGTGAAACCTCCGCAATGACCGAGCACGCGGACCGGCAGAATTTTGGTATTCCAGTCAACGCCGGAACCCCCGATGCCATTGTTAGCCACTGCACCGATCGTCCCTGCCACATGCGTGCCATGCCAGGAACTGTTACTTGCCCGAGAGCCCGGAAAACACTGATTGACTGTGGTCCAGTCACCCGGGTCGGTCGGGTTGTTGTCCCGCCCGTTACCGTCGCCAGCTGTCGCCACATTGGTAATCATATCATAACCCGGCAAAATTTTGCCGGCCAGATCCGCATGATTAAGAATGCCTGTGTCAATCACGGCTGCAACCGTTGTGGTGGATCCGGTTGTGATATTCCATGCGCCGGGAAGATTCATGCCATTCGCTGCCGAATAATGCCACTGATTGGCGTACATGGGGTCTGTTGGTACTGCTAACGGATGAACAGGATAGTCCGGCTGAACATATTCAATATTCGGATTGTTTTGCATCATGGCTGCTGCGATTTTTTCAGCTTCTGCTGCTGTCATGGCCCTGGCCATGCGCAGAACGTTTGCCGAACCGGACATGGCTCGCAGATAATTCAGTTGTATGCCTGCAACTGCGCTAAGTGCCTGCAGTTGTTTACTTTTGGGCGCGGCCAGCTGTGCAGAAGCAATACCGCTTGTGGACTTGTATTTAATAATTAACTGGCTGATATCAGCCACCCCCTGTGGGGCTGCATTGACTTGCAAGCCCGGCGGGGTTGCAGTATCCGTTAATTCCGGGGGGGCCGCATATGCAAGCTGCACCAGCCCTTGCAACAGCGCAAGTAGCAAAATTATTCGTGGCATCATTCCTCTCCTCATTTTATTG
>JALSZZ010000326.1 GCA_027075825.1 Mariprofundaceae bacterium
ATTGGGGGATCGTCTAGCGGCAGGACTACGGACTCTGACTCCGTCAACCTAGGTTCGAATCCTAGTCCCCCAGCCAAGTGAAATAAGGGCCTCCGGGAAACCGGAGGCCCTTATTCTTTTTTGTGATTTTGATTCTCTCGGGCGCATCGAGTCAACTCATTTGCTTTTCTCAGAAAAATCTGCTATAGAGTAAGAAGGTAGGAGGTTCTTTTCCGGCCATTATGGTTATGCAGGAATACTGGCCAGCCTGGTCCGAAAGAGATGCCTGCCAAATCGTCAGGAGGGCTTATCATGAAAAGACAATCGAACATATGGACGTGGATCGGCATGTTTCTGCTTGCGTTATCCTTTGTGCTGACACCAGTGATGGCTGAGGCCAAGGCTTTGCCAAAGAACTCAGTAGGGACGAAACAGCTGAGGAACAAAGCAGTGACAACACCGAAAATCCGGAACAAAGCAGTGACAACACCGAAAATCCGCAATGGTGCGGTGACTGCCAGCAAACTAGGGGCTGGAGCTAAGCCGGCAGGAGTTGCATTCAAAAGTTCTGGTGCAGTTAAGTTAACTACTGCTTTTCAAGTGGTTAATAGTGTGACTTTAACAGCCCCTTCAGCAGGGTTCGCTCTCGTTAGTCACACAGCCCAGGCTGCATGTGGTGGTGTTGGAAACCTTCGTCATTATGTAAAGAATATGGCAAATGGTGCTACCAGCTCCAGGGTAGGAAATTGGGATATGACAACGTCGGCTGTTCTGTGGATTTTTACAGGAGAAACGGTAGTTCTCCCGGTTACGGCAGGAGCTAACATCATTAATGTATACGCTGCTTGCTCCGCATTAGGGGCAATAAATCAATTTAGCCTTGATGATCTAAGTGCTGTATTTATACCTGCCGCATATTGATTAAAGCACTTGATGCATGCGGGGAGGAAATCCTCCCTGCGAGCATCTATTTTCTTGAGACTCGTTATTGATGACTCACCAAGTTTTGAGATTGGGGGCGAGAGTATCATATGAAGCAATATTTTGCTTGGCTGGTGGCAGCCTTGATGGGAGCCGGATTGGCCGTATGGCAGGGTGGAAGCCCCGATGGCAAGGGTACAGTTGCCCCGCCGATCACTGAATTTCGTCAAGTGATTGTGAATGCCGGTCCGGCTAAGTACGATCGGGAAGAGATTTCCCAGGCAGTGCCAGAGTATGAGGTGGGGCCGACGCTAAGTTCGAGTATGTTGCTGCAGGATTCCCTGAATCGCATCCATCAAATCAGCCCTTTGCCCGACAATACCGGTGCCGCATCAGGGATGGAAAATAGCAGCACTTTTTCAGGGCAAGAAATGGCTGAATATCAGGCAAGAAGGAAACGAGCAGAAAGGGAAGAACTGAAACGCTTCCTTGCTCTGATGAATAGCACGGAGGGAGAGGATAAACTGGAGGTTATCAATGCTCTATGGCGTTTTTCTGCCAAGGTCGGTGTCCCTGAAGAGGCACTGACCGCGCTGGATCTGGCCAGTCATGATGAAAATGATGCGGTGGCGAATGGGGCGGCAAATGCACTGGCTGACTTGCGTCATTTCAAGGATCGTCTGGTGCATGGCCTGTCGGCGGAAGAACTTGCACGTATGCCACCACAGCCACCGGCTTTGCCACCCAGTTCGATGGCGGGAGCGATTGATAGTCAGGCAGCAGGCGTGGATAATGAATATCTTCAGCAACTGGCGGCATATCAAGCTGCCAGACATGAATATGAGCTGGCAGCCGTGCAGGAGCTGGCGGAAAAGGCACGCATTACCACTGACGAACAGCAGCGTTCTGAGGCATTGCACGGACTGAGCCTTCATCCCGGTCCGGAAAGTGTGGAACATTGGCTGTCGCTGATTTATTCCACGGAGGCGGATATCCGATATGCGGCGGTGCAGAATCTCTGGCGTGCATCCGCACGTGGACTGGATGGCGATGGCAGAATCATGGCGGCACTGGAGGCTGCGGCTTCCGATTCGAATCCGGAG
>JALSZZ010000327.1 GCA_027075825.1 Mariprofundaceae bacterium
CAGCTACATAACCACCTGGTGCATATTCGACGGCACATGGAAGGGCTGCTGGCAGAAAACCGACAGCTCCGGGAGCGGGCGCGTACCGCGGAGCAGGAACTGCGCAATCAGCGTGAACGCCTGCAATCCTTGGAACAGGATCTGCAGCGCCTGCATCAGGATCGCGAAGATGCCCGACGGGCCATTGCACAGGCACTCGAAGTCATCAATGACTTGATCGCAGAACACCAGGAGTCGGAATAGATGCACGCGGTGGACATCGAACTGATGGGAAAGCGCTATACGATTCGCACCGACGATGACCCAGCTCGCGTGCATGAGGCGGCCGCCATGGTGCAAGAGCGCGTCGAAGAGCTGCGCCGGGTTGGCGCGGCTGTCGCATCTGATCGGTTGCTGCTGCTGGTGGCACTGAACCTGGCAGGCGAGCTGATCGAACGCGGCGACGGCCTGAATCAACATAAAGCCAAGCACTTGCTATCGGCCTTAGACCACATAGTATCGGTGGCGAAAGGTTTGGCGGATGCGCCCCTGCGCTGAGCGATCGGCATCCAAGTTGCCTGAGCCGATACCTGTCGATTGGGAGCTTCGCTACGGTGGTGGTGTGCGTTCCCCGAGCGGGAATACCTGAAGCCAGCGTGCGGCGCCCACCTCTTACCAAGAGGGTTCGACAACTGTACGCCGGTACGTCAGTGCGGGGGCGCTTTTTGCACGCCGTATTCAAGGAATAGACGACTTGCCAGACCCCATTCATGACAAGCAGACCCTACGCACCCTGTACATGAACCGGCGCAGGCAGCTCAGCCGGGCCAGGCGGCGGCACGATTCCAGGCTGATCCTCGACCGTTTGCGCATCTGGCTACGGCAGCATATGCCAGGGCAGGAAAGCTTGCTGGCCTACATGTCGCTTCCGCACGAAGTCGATACCCGCCCCATCCTGCAACGCTGGATCGCATATCGCCGCTTTGCCCCACGCATGCACGGATGTGCATACATGGAATGGCGCGGCATCGTGACCAACACGGGCTGGCAACGCAGCGCATTGGGATTCCAGGAACCGACGGGCGGCCCACGATGGCGGCCGCAGGATCGCGGCATCCTGTTGTGTCCGCTCGTGGCATTCGACCGCGCCGGACATCGGATCGGTATGGGCAAGGGATGCTTCGACCGATGGCTCGCTGAGCATCGCCGGGATTTGGATGCCGTGGTCGGCCTAGCCTTCTCGTGTCAGGAATGCCCAGCCATTCCGGCAGAGTCCCATGATGTGCCGATGGACTATGTCATTACCGAAAAGGAGATCATTGCATGTCCCAGCTGATCAATATCCTCGTCATTGGCGACATCGTCGGTCGCGCTGGCCGACGCGCCCTGAACGAGCACCTGCCCCGGCTCATCGATCAGCACCGCATCGATTTCACCGTCGCCAATGGTGAAAACCTGGCTGCCGGGTTTGGCATCACCCGCAATACGGCAGAAGAAATGTTTCGCCTGGGCGTGGATGTCCTGACCAATGGCAATCACTGCTGGGACAAACGGGATTTCATGCAGCTGATCGACCAAGACAGTCGTTTCGTGCGGCCAATGAACTTCTCACCCCATGCACCGGGACGCGGCTGGACCATCCGCGAAACCGCATCCGGCTATCGCATCGCGGTCATTAACCTGATCGGCCAAGTGTTCATGGGCCCGTGGGACTGCCCGTTTGCCGCCGCCGATCGGGCCTTGGAGGAAATTCCGCATGATGTCCATGCCATCCTCGTCGATATCCATGCCGAGGCGACCAGCGAGAAGATGGGGCTGTCCTGGCATCTGGATGGGCGCGCCAGCTTTGTGTATGGCACCCATACCCATGTCCCGACCTGCGATGAAATCATCCGCCCAGGCGGCACGGGTTACCAGACGGATATCGGTATGACCGGATCATACCAGTCGATCATCGGTATGAAGGTCGACAGCGCACTGGCGCGCATGGTCGATAAACTCCCCCGGCGCTTCGAGGCCG
>JALSZZ010000328.1 GCA_027075825.1 Mariprofundaceae bacterium
TTCCGGCTTCAATGCTGGCTGATTCACGATAATCCTGACCATCGACACAGGCATCAAAGCAGTGGATTTTATCATAGCTGGCGATGATTTCACCTTGTGGAGAAAACACCAGACAGCGATTGCTGGCTCGCGGCTGATGCTCACTGGCACGCCAGAGCATACCACCGGCAACAAGGAAGATGCCATACTGCTGACTCCACTGGCGCAGGCTGGCAACAATGGTTGCTGTCAGCGCAGGTTCGGAAACAGCCTTGCGCCCGGCATCATCAACTGGCATGGCGGCGAAGTTTTCTGGCAGCAGGACGATGCTGGCCTGATGTTCACAGGCGGCGCTGGCAATCAGTGCGGCCAGTGTTTCACGATTATCCTGCCATCGTGGCTGACTGTTGAGCTGAATGGCTGCCGCTATTACATCACTGTCCGGTGGCATAACGTCCGATGCCCAGGATTTTGGCCATATTGGCGGATTCATCCAGTACCGGTACCAGTTTGTGGTGATCCGCGCTCATAATGGTCATCATGCCAGGGCCATGGCCTGCCAGTGGTGAATCTGAATGAATAATCATGCCGATGGTGACAGAGCTCTGACGAAAGGTGCGTCCGTAACGGTTGTCGTGATCCATAACTGCCACAAAATCGCCCAGCCGCAGGCGTGACAGCCCATGGGCCTCGACCACGCTGGCATCATGGCACAAAATATCGTAGTCGCCGGTCGTCACCGACAGCGCGCCAATGCCGGAGCCCATGGCAAAACCCGGAACGATCACATTGACCGGGACTTCAATACGACCACCATCGCCTTCGCGAAGCCCCCAGCGTTCAAATAAATCAGGATCAATATTATAGATCGCCACCTCAGGATGATCGAGCAGCTTAAGGCCCTGACCGCGACCGCGAATCAGAAAACGATCATCGCAGGTCAGTTGTTCCAGCACATGATCGGGAAAATCCAGCATTAAATGCTCAATGCCGCCATGATGCCCCAGCACATGGCCTGTTGCGCCTCGTGCGCTACCGCTGATGACGCGCACGCTATTGCCACAGCAGGCAAGAAACTGGTAGCCCGCCTGCGCTTTTTTATTGCTGTGCGAGGAACAGGAGGATACGCCCGGTTCGATATGCTCGCCAGCCCAGCCGAATGCCGAATCACCTGCCTTGACGTTATAGGTGATACCACCTGTTGATGGCCAGGAGAAAATCTCTCCCTGTGCGCCGATCTCAAAAGGAGCCCACTGAAAAGCGGGCGCAACGCCGCCCTGTACGGCGATTTCAACCAGTTGATCACGATTGGTTTTCAGGCTCATGGTAACTCCTGTGTGTTTGCTGGCATCAGCTTCAACGAGGGTTGTGGCTTACTGACGCTTCCAGGTGGTGCCTTGCGGTCCGTCCTCAAGAACAATGCCAGCCGCCAGCAGTTCGTCACGAAGCTGATCGGCCAGGGCAAAATTACGGGTCTTGCGGGCCTCGTTGCGAGCGGCGATTTTCGCTTCAATGGCGGCAACATCATCGGCTGCACGATGAAACCAGTCATCTCCACGCCGGGTAGCCAGTCCCAGTTGCTGTGTCATGGCCAAAAAAGCGGCAATGCTTTCGCGGCAATCCTCACTGGCATCCAGCGCCCTGTTGATCCATCGGCAGTGCTCAAACAATACCGCCAATGCTTCCGGCGTATTAAAATCATCATCCATGGCGGCAACAAAATCTGCCGGCAGCGCCGAATCATCTGCCGGTGGCGCTTCTTGTAGTGCATCAATCCGCTGACGACTGGTGTAAATGCGATCCAGCGCTGCCTGCGCTGCATCCAGCGCGGCATCCGAGAAATCCAGCGGCGAGCGGTAGTGCGTGCCGAGGATAAACATGCGCAGCACCTCGGCATCATAGCGCTGAAGCACATCGCGAATGGTGAAAAAATTCCCCAGCGATTTGGACATTTTTTCGGCGTTAATATTGACAAAACCGTTATGCAGCCAGTAGCGGGCAAAATCGCCATGATT
>JALSZZ010000329.1 GCA_027075825.1 Mariprofundaceae bacterium
GGCAAGTTGTTCATTTCATGGAACATGAATACTAAAAAAGCTCGTCTTCCATTTCCTGTTGCTCTTCTTCGCTGGATGCCGGTTTGTTATCGGTTTGATTAATGCTTTCCTCTTTTTCTTCCAGTTTCGGCGCGTATTCCTTGCGAAAATACTCAAACATCGTATTTTGGCGTGCATTGGACGCTTTCCCGGTTTCCTTGTCGATCAGTATTGAAACAATACCTTCAGGTTCCAATAACTCATCTTCAGGCACACCTTTTAATGCCGTTTCCATATAATCAATCCACATGGGTAAAGCCGCTTTGGAGCCGGTTTCCCGGTCGCCCAAAGGTTGGTGTTTGTCAAAGCCCACCCAGGCAGTTGTTACGACTTTACTGTTAAAGCCGGAAAACCAGGCATCATGCTGATCATTGGTTGTGCCGGTTTTACCGGCAAGATCTTTTCTGCCCAACTTGCGTGCCCGTCTGCCGGTACCGCGTTTAATCACATCCATAAGGATGGTTTTCATAATAAAGGCATTGCGCGGATCAATAACCTCCGGTGCCAGCCTGACCGGTAAAGGACCAACAAATTGATCGGATAATTCATAGGCTTCAACAGAATCCGCTTCAATTTTATTTAATTGCACCAGTTTTTTTATTTCCTTGATCGTCTTGCGTGGCGCATCGCAACTTTTGCAGGCAACAACAGCATCGGTTTTATACAGCAAATGCCCATCACGATCTTCGATGCGATCAATAAAATAATGTCCAACGCGATAGCCGCCATTGGCGAACACCGCATAAGCATTAACCAGTTTAATCGGCGGTACAGCACCGCTACCTAAAGACAAAGACAAATCCTTTGGCAGTTCATCATTACTAAAGCCAAAGCGTTTTGCATAGCGCCGGGTATAGCCAATTTTGGTATGCAGTAAAATCCTGATGGATACCAGGTTACGGGAATGCACCAAACCTTCGCGCAAACGGGTTGGACCATAAACCTTGCCACTGTAATTTTGCGGTTTCCATTGCCCTTCCAGAGCGGGGTCATCAAAAACAACCGGAGCATCATTAATTAATGTTGCCGCAGTATAGCCCTTGTTCAAGGCACTGGAATAAAGGAAAGGCTTGAAGTTGGAGCCAACCTGACGAACTGCCTGTGTTGCACGGTTGAACTTGCTATGGTGATAATCAAAGCCACCTGCAAGCGCAAGCACCCTGCCATCTTCCGGCGATAAAGACACCAAAGCACCTTCTACAAGTGGTAATTGCGCCAGATAAGCTTTTTGTTTGCGATAGGTAATATAAATAATATCGCCTTTGGTGAGCACATCACTTACTGATTTCACCCTGGCACCCAGTTTCTTGTCATCAAGTTTTTGTCTTGCCCAACGCACAGAGTTTAAATCCAGTTTATCCTGCACACCATCAAAACGGATAATCTCGGCGGTATCATTGCTTACTTTCATAACCGCAGCAGGCAATAATTCAGAGAATTTAGCGATCTCTGCCAATTTTTGCTGCACAAGCTGTTGATCCTTTAGTTCTTCATCGGACAACTTTGCCAATGCACCGCGATAACCGTGACGCTGGGTAAATTTAATCAGGTTACGTTGCACAGCGCCCTGGGCAGCAGTCTGCAAACGACTGTCAACCGTGGTATAAACCTTAAAACCGGAAGTATAAATGGATTTGGGGAAAATTTTTGCCAGTTCCGCCCTGACCATTTCTGCAATATAGGGGGCTTTTGCCTCAACCGAAACCGAATATTGCTTTGCCGTTACCGGTGCAGACAAAGCATCGGTCAACTGCTTGCCCGTGATTACACCCATTTTGTACATACGCCCCAAAACATAATCACGCCGCAGTTTTGCTCTTTTCGGGTTAGCAACCGGGTTATACTTTGAAGGCGCTTTGGGCAAGCCGGCAATCATTGCCATTTGCGCCAAAGTCAAGTCTTTCAAGGGTTTTTTATAATAAATTTGTGCTGCTGCGGCAACACCATAAGAA
>JALSZZ010000330.1 GCA_027075825.1 Mariprofundaceae bacterium
AGCATGCCTGTAGATCAATGATCTGGCATGAATGGACAACCACTTACCAAAATCATTTTCGCAGGCCTTCCTCCAAAAAATACGCAGCAATTCACTCCGACTTTTATTCCCGTAAGCCGGCGGGGGGTTTTCAAACTCCTGCAACAGATAATGCAACCTCAGGCGCTTAAAGCAACGAAGTAGCCAGAAATCATCTGTTTTATGACGCGAATCCCGGCTCAGATACCAGACAAGGCCGTCTTTATCCAATTCCGCCAAGGCCAGACGTACGTCCCTGCAGGTCCTGAAAATTTTATGATTGGGGCCCACAAACCGATAATCAGGAGCCCCACCATAATACGCATCAAGCTGTTCTTTTGTAAAAAAAACAGGAGAGATGTCCCAGAACTCGACATCAAAACCTTGTTCCGAATACCACCATGGATCGACCTTTTCACCAAAGATACGTGAGGTTGGCAGGCCGTTAATAAATATTAACTGACGCATTGACTGGAGTAAAACCTGATTCTTTCTCTGAGGGCTGGGGAAATTTTTTCAACAATTGATGTGTCACGGGGAGGGGTGGTGGGGTGTACCTGCGAAATGATCTCCCGAGTCTTCTCACCAAAAACAAGTCCAAGTTTTTCCGAAAGTTCCATCATGACCGACAGGGGATCAGATAACAGCCGACCGTAATCAATCTCAATTTTGTTATGGATTTTTTCAACATCTTCATTGACCCTGATATAGTAGTAGGCACATCGATCAATTTCATTCATTTCCACCCAGGAATCAACCCTGTCGTCACTGACCCAGTAAGGTACCTGGAAACCCCGATGAAGACGATATGGCCAGATAAGGTTCCTGTCCCTGCTCTCATCGGCAAACCATTTTTTTGCCAATAGAGAGTTGATGGTACCCACAGCCTCCCGCTTCATTATCAAGATTTTCAAATCTGGATAATACTCTTGCAGCTTTGGCAAAAAAGGTACTATATCCGGCATTTTCCAGGCAATGGTATAACCGCCGGCAAAAGCCTCAGCGTCAACCTTGCTGATTGATCTACTCAACCTCTCCTCAATTAATACATTGGATTTAACATGATATATCGAGCTGTCATCGTTTCGATTACAGTTAATACTCCTGCCAGACAAAGCATTTATAAAAAAATCTTCGTACAGATATGTTTCAAACAGAAGTTTCCATTGATGCGGCGGGATATCCCGAATCATTGCCATCAGGGAGAAAAGCAGAGGTGGTTCAAATAGATACTCGACCCTGTCAAGACTATGGATCAGTTTTCCCAAAATGGTCGTTCCGCTTCGCGCCGAGCCTGAAATAAGAATTGATTTCCCGACTTTTTGTTCCGCCGACTCGGAGATATGTAATTCCATGTAATCGTTACGACTAAAATTAGTTTTTGTGTTTTTTCATGCCGGGGTGGCAAGACATCCTTTCATCTCTCTTGCTTTCTCTGCGTCCCAAACAGCCAAGTTGAAATCTTCCTTCAAGAGACCAAGACGGGCTTTTTCAAGCCCATCACCGACGAAGTTAAAAAGATGGGCGGTAGCGACAGCATCAACCCGGTCATCGGATAACCCTTCAGCAAGATGATGATATTTTCCAGCCCCACCTGCAAGAATGAGCGGGACAGTCAGTATGCCTGATATAATGTCTAAAAGTTCCAGGTGATAACCTTGTCCAGTCCCATCACGATTTATCGAATTGAGATAAACCTCGCCTATCGGCAATGTGGATATTTTCTTTATCCATTCATGTAAATCTGTTTGTAGTTCCTTCGTTCCATTGTCGATAAATACGGCAAATCTCTCCCCCTCTTCCTTTACGTCAACAGCAGCAACGACACACTGATTGCCAAACGCAGCCGCTATTTCCCCTACCACATCTGGCGCAGTGGCAAGGCTTGAATTAACCACAACCTTGTCGGCCCCGGATCGCAACAAGTTCCTGGCATGCTCCACATCACGAACCCCTCCACCCGCAGCAATGG
>JALSZZ010000331.1 GCA_027075825.1 Mariprofundaceae bacterium
CGAAATAACGTAGCGCATACCCTGCCTCCTAGAAAACACCGACCGAACTATACCCTGTAAAAATGCTTATACCAGAAGAAAAAAATAGGGTTTTGCCTTTTCGTCAGCGACCGTAATGCGACCAGCCAGACAAATAATAACCAAGTAAAACAGGGTGGTCCATGGCATTGATTGCCACATTTTGCCGCTGTATATCTTTGGCAAACCGCATCAGCGAGGGAAACATTTCCGGCTGTAGATAGCGCGTTTTCACCTGTAAGCGTGGCTGCTCTGCCAATGGTGTGTTGCTGGCCAGAACAAATCCCCAGTCACCGAAGGAAGGCACATATACATGATAGGGGAGACTCACCGGGAAGGCAGTTGCTTCCAGCGTTCGCACAATACACCAGAACGCCCTGGTGGCATAGTAGGGACTGGTCGCCTGCGTGACAAACATGCCATCCCTCATCAGATGTTGGCGCACCAAATGGTAAAATTGCGTACTGTAGAGGCGCGTGAGTGAAATATTGTTCGGGTCGGGAAGGTCGCTGATGATCAGATCAAAGCGCTCCTGAGTCTGTCGCAACCAAACGAAAGCATCCTGATGAATGATGTGCACCCGTGGATCATCAAGACTGTGAGCATTAAGCTGACGCAACAAGGGATGCCGACGCGCCAGCCGGGTCATGGCCGGATCAAGATCGACCAGCGTAATGCGTTCAATATCCGGGTATTTCAACAACTCCCGCGTCGCCAGTCCGTCGCCTGCGCCCAGCAATAACACCCGATGCACCGGCTGCCGGTGCAGGCCAAGCGGCACATGCACCAGTGCTTCGTGATAGCGATATTCATCGACAGAGGAAAATTGCAGATTACCGTTGATAAACAGGCGTATATCATCGCGATCACGCGTCATTACAATATGCTGGTAAAGGCTTTGTTCACTATAGATGATGCGCGCCTGATATAGACTGCTGTCCCAGAACTTCAGCGCTTTGGCGGAAAACAGCAGCATAGCCAGCAATAGCAGACTGGCCAGCAGGGTTAACCATTGCAATCGTCGCAGCGCAGGGCGCAAAGGCAGGCGAAAAACATAAAGCACCACCACGGCAATACTCATATTGACCAGCCCGAACAACAGCGATGACTGATAAACGCCAAACAGCGGCAACAGCACAAAGGGAAAAGCCAGCGTGGCGATCAATGCCCCCATATAGTCCAGCGACAACACATGGGCGATATTGATGCGTAATTGACGATAAGGCTCCATCAGTCGCGTCAGCAGCGGGATTTCCATGCCAATCAACACGCCGACGAGCAAGGTCAGCAGCGAAAAAACAGCAATAAAGCCCTGATCCAGACTGTAGGCAAAATACAGCAGTGGCACGCTGAGACCACCAGCCAGCCCCAGCATCAGTTCGATGATGATAAAACGCGCCAGTACTTGTTGCTGCATGTATTTGGAAAGCCAGGAGCCAGTGCCCATGGCCGCCATATACAGACCAATGGTCAGCGAGAACCAGGTTACGCTGTCACCAAGAAAATAAGAGGTCGTGGTGGCAATCAACAGCTCATAAATAATAGAGCACAGACCCGCCACAAAGGTCGCATACATCAGCGTCAGGCGATAGCGTTGTTTTTCACGATCTGTGCTATTCATGCGATGTTATGCCTTATACCGGCAGGATCATGACAAAGCCCTGGTGGCCGGACTGCGCCTGACATCAGGCATGGCACCTCGACCGCCGCAAGCCCTCACGCTACACGGCCCGGTCAGCCTGAAGCCTGCCAAATGGAAGTTGGTGTTGTATTAACAGGCCATGAACAAACAGCCGCAACACAACGCCGCCATTGTTAACGACAAAGCAAAAAAATAAAGAGCGGTCTTAAGCAAGACTTATTGTGCAGGCAACGCTGGCAGATAATCGTTACCACTACCACGGTACCGCTATACCCCCCCGGATTTTGATCCGGAACTGCAGTAACAACAGAAAATAGCAGAAGCCACC
>JALSZZ010000332.1 GCA_027075825.1 Mariprofundaceae bacterium
CTGGTGCGCTGTGGCGTGAATGCTGCTTATTACAATTCATCGTTAAAATCCGCTGAATCGCGTGAAGTACTCAGTCGTTTTGAGTCGGGAGAACTGGATCTGCTGTATGTTGCCCCGGAACGCCTGCTGACCAAAACATTCCTGGCGCGACTGGAGAAAGTCAAAGTCGCGCTGTTTGCCATTGATGAAGCGCATTGTGTTTCCCAGTGGGGGCATGATTTCCGTCCTGAATATGTGCGTCTTGGCGAACTCCGTGATATTCTGCCGGATGTTCCCATGATTGCGCTTACGGCGACGGCGGATGAGCATACCCGCGAGGATATTGCCGAGCGCCTGAAACTGACCAAAGCCAAACGTTTCATCTCCAGCTTTGATCGTCCGAATATCCGCTATCTGGTGGCGGAAAAGCGTCAGCCGCTCACCCAGGTGTTGCAGTTTCTTGAAGACTGGAAGGGCGCTTCAGGCATTATCTACTGCCTTTCCCGCAAGCGGGTGGAAGATATGGCGGTGAATCTGCAACGCCATGGCATTCGCGCCTCGGCCTACCATGCAGGCATGCCAGGGCGCGTACGCGAAAAAGTGCAGGACGATTTCCTCCGCGACCGCATCAATGTGATCGTCGCGACCATCGCCTTTGGCATGGGCGTGGATAAACCCAATGTCCGCTTTGTGATTCATCACGATCTGCCCAAAAGCATTGAATCCTATTACCAGGAAACAGGCCGCGCTGGCCGTGATGGGCTGGAATCGGAGGCTTTGCTGCTGTATGGCTCAGGCGATGTCAACCTGGTGCGGCGACTGATTGAAAATGTGGAGAACATTGATCAGCGCCGTGTCGAAATTCACAAGCTGAACAGCATGATTGCCCTTTCCGAGGCGCTGACCTGCCGCCGTCGCGTGCTGCTGGGCTACTTTGGTGAAGAGCGCGAAGAACCCTGCGGCAACTGTGATGTCTGCCTTGATCCGCCGGAAACCTATGACGCTTCTGATATTGCTGTTGCGGCCCTGCAATGCGTACGCGAGGCCAGGGGTGATTTCGCGATTGGTTATATTGTTGATGTGCTGCGCGGTTCAAAAAACGCCCGCATCCTGGCCAATAAACACGATCGTTTGAAAACACATGGCTATAATCCCAACATCAATGTTGACGAATGGATGTCCATCCTTCGCCAGCTGGTGCATCAGGGTTATTTCTCGCAGGATGTATCCAGACGTGGTGCATTGGTGATCACCAAAAAAGGGCGGGCCCTGCTGCGTGAAAAAACGCCGGTTATTCTTGCCAAGTATCAGCCGGGTATCAAACGCAAACTGCGCCGCTTCAGTCAGGGTCGAAATGAAGCACTGTTTAAAAAGCTTGTTGAAGTCCGTGAGCGCCTGGCGGAAGAAGAGGATGTCGCTCCCCATACGCTGTTCAGCGATGTAACATTGACAGAAATGAGTCAGCTCACTGACCCAACGGATGAAGCGATGTTAAGCCTAAGCGGCATGGGAAGGCATAAATTTGAAGCTTATGCCGACGCCTTCCGGCCTGTGCTGGAGCAACATGCCCGTGATGAAGCAGCCAAAGAAAGTGCGCCGGGCGCTGCGCTCAAGCTGATGGCCAAGGGCCCGCCACCTACCGATGCCCAGTCGCATACCTGGCAGCTTTACCGCAAAGGCAAGACGCAGGATGAAATCGCAGCGGAACTGGGGATCAGCCAGAAGACAGTGTTGAATCACTATACGGCACTGGTGCGCGCAGCTTATCATATTCGCGTCCCGGAACTGATCGAGGATTTCGATACTGTCATGGAAGAGCTGGATGATGCCGACCCTTACGCATCACTTTCTGAGCTGAAACAATCGCTCAGCGTTGAACTGAGTAATGAGATGTTCCGTCTGGTGCTTGCCTGGCGCGAGGCAATCGGCGTTAATTAGTGCAACATCAGCGTTTGCATATCGCAGGCCCTGTCGGCAGGCTGGAAGCGATTTTCCAGCCTGGCAGGGCCACTTCGCCTGCTGTCGTCCTGTGTCACCCCCACCCTCTTTATGGCGGTACGATGCGCAACAAGGTGGTGTACTGGATGGCCAGAGCCATGGGCGATGCCGGTCTTGGCGTGCTGCGTTTTAATTTTCGTGGCGTAGAGGGCAGCGAAGGCTGCTGGGATAACGGTCGCGGAGAAGCCGATGATGCCCGCGCCGCGCTGAACTGGCTGGAACAACAGGCAGATCATGACGGTTTATGGATGGCTGGCTTTTCCTTTGGCTGTTATGCCGGGCTGCGCGCTGCCTGTAATGACGAGCGCATATCGCGCATGATTGCCGTGGCGCCTGCTGTTCACATGCATGATTTCACTTTCATGCAGCAGCGCAGCCATCACGCGCCATGCTATATTATCGCCGCCGAACAGGATGAGATTGTGCCTTTTGATCAGCTCTCGTCATGGGCAGCCACATGCCCTGACAGCGTGTGGCATTGCATCCAGGGCGCATCCCATTTCTTCCCCGGGCATCAACAGCAGCTTCAGGATGTGATCACCCGCATCAGCCAGTAAGCATCGCCTTCCCGGAAAACAGGGTGCGCGGTTGGAAACCGCTCCTGCATTTGGCATCCATCGTGGTTCGCGGCGTGGGGGCGCTTTTGCTGTACGTGTGATTCCCCCTGTAGGAGAGACCTCTGGCCCCGAACCACTGGAAGATAACGACCGGATGCGGTTCGCGGTCTGGAGACCGCTCCTACACCTGGTGTCCATCGCGGTGCGCGGTCTGGAGACCGCTCCTACACCTGGTATCTATCGTAGTGCGCAACGTGGGGGCGCTTTTGCTGTACGTGTGATTCCCTCTGTAGGAGGGGCCTCCGGCCCCGAACCACTGAAAGATGACGACCGGATTCGGTTCGCGGTCTGGAGACCGCTCCTGCACCTGGTATCTATCGTGGTTCGCGGCGTGGGGGCGCTTTTTCGGTGCGTATGATCCCCCCTGTAGGAGGGGCCTCCGGCCCCGAATCGTTGAAAGATGACGATCGGATGCGGTTCGCGGTCTGGAGACCGCTCCTGCACCTGGCGTCCATCGTGGTGCGCAGCGTGGGGGCGCTTTTGCTGTACGTGTGATTCCCCCTGTAGGAGGGGCCTCCGGCCCCGAACCACTGGAAGATGACGATCGGATGCGGTTCGCGGCCTGGAGGTTGCTCCTGCACCTGGTGTCCATCGTGGTTCGCGGCGTGGGGCGCTTTTGCGATAATCGTTAGCCGGAAGGTAACGCTTTTAGTCGCAGCCGGATGGAAAATCACACTGACAAAAGGCTCTGAATAGCAGCGAATAAGCCTTGTTCGCCCGTGGCCGTCTGTTCGACGACCCACAAGGGACGGTTGGCGGGCCACAGCGGCAGGAGTTTGACGGCGTCCTTGGCGGTGGTGACAGGAAAGGGCAGGCTTGCAAAACGGGCAATATCCGCAGCCTGATAGCGGTAGTGATCGCGAAACAAAAAGCCTTGTTCCACGACATAACCCAGTTGTTGCAGGCTTGTCCGCAGGCGTTCGGGCCGGGCAATGGCGGCGATGAACTGTACCTTGCTGCCTTGAGCCGGCGGCGGGCGCTGGCCGTTCCAGTCTGCCAGCCCGGCAGGTAGCGCTGACCACTGCCATTCCTTGCCCTGGGTGACCGGGCGTAGCTGCAAGGGCAATGCCTGCTGGCTGCTGCGCACAATCATATGCGCACGATCAAGCGCGCTTAATGGCTCGCGCAACGGGCCAGCGGGAATCAGGCCACCATTGCCCACGCCAGATGCAGGAACAAGGACAATATCACATTGTCGCGCCAGTTGCCGGTACTGGAAGCCATCATCCAGCAAGATGATGTTGCCCTTGCCTGAAGCGGCAATGTGTTGCGCCGCCAGCAGGCGATTGCGGGCAGCCATCACCGGCAAACCGCTTAAACGACGCAACAGCACTGCTTCATCGCCGACCTCGGCAGCCAGACTGGAAGGCGTTACCCATTGAGGAGCGGCATCCTGACCGCCATCACCACGGCAAAGCAGAACAGGTCGCCAGCCAGCCTGTTGCAACTTAGCTGCCAGCCACAGGGTAAACGGTGTTTTGCCACTGCCACCGGCGGTGATATTGCCAACCGAAATCAGCGGCAGGGCGCAGGACTGGAGCCTGCTGGCCCGCTGTTGCAAATGCCGTTCACTGATACGCTGATAAATACCGGCCAGCGGCTGCAAGCCTGGCAGGGGAGCGGAGCGTTGCCACCACTGGCGTTCCAGCCAGCGTCCGATGTTGTTCAGCATGTGTCGGGCAAATACGCTTGTAGCTGATCCATCACGGCATCGAGCACGCCATGCTGCCGCTGCATGAACGCAAAAGCCTGAGCATGGAGTTGACGCAACTCATCAGGGCGTCGCAACAACCGCGTAACAGCAGCCTGAAGCTCGTCATCATCCCGGACGATGATAATCGCGCTGGCATCCCGCAACTCCCTGACCATGGCGCGAAAATTCTGCACATGCGGCCCCATCAGCACGCCGCGTCCGCACACCGCCGCTTCCAGCGGGTTATGGCCACCGATATTCACCAGTGAGCCGCCAATAATGACCACATCAGCAACCGTGTATAACTGAGCAAGCACGCCCATGGCATCAACCAGCACCACATCTGTTTCAGCCGGCGCATGCCCCTGTTGCCAGCGATGCAGCCGCTCTCCCTGCTGCAAGACCTGTTCCGCCACATGATCAAAACGTTCCGGATGCCGTGGCACCAGCACCAGCAGTAATTCAGGGCATTGTTGCCGCCAGCGGGGTAACATGCGAAGAATGCGCGCTTCTTCATCATCATGGCTGCTGGCCAGCAACAGCAATGGCCGCTGACCGCCGGGGTCAAGATGCTGGCGAAGCGCCTGAGCATCCACATCCGGTGGTGCAATATCATATTTAAGATTGCCAACAGCATGAATACGGGCCGTCAGGCCAAGCGCTCTGAGTCGCTGCGCATCCTGCTCACTCTGCGGCAAAAAGCATTGCACAGGACGCAGCCAGCGCCGCCATAGCCAGCGGCTGGCGTAATAGCGCGGAAAAGAGCGATCGGAAATGCGGGTGTTAATGCCCACCACGGGGATGTTGTGGCGGGCGCAGGCGGCCAGCATGCCGGGCCAGAACTCTGTTTCTGTCAGCAGCATTACAGTCGGTTGCAGGCGGCGCACCAGCAGGCGCATAAAGCCGGGCAGATCCCAGGGTAAAAAAGATAGCCCGATGCGCGCACCCAGCAAACGCCGGGCGTGGGCGTGACCTGTTCGCGTCACCACGGTCAGATGAATGCGGTAACCATCTGCCAGCAGGCGACGCATCAGCGGCACGACCGAATTCACCTCGCCAACCGAGCAGGCATGAATCCAGATACAGCCAGGCATGGCTGCTGGCAGGGCCAACAGCAACTGCTCGCGGCAACGCTGATGGCGGGATGTAATCAACAGCAGCCGGGCAAAAAGAAGCAGGCCGAAATGATGCGGCCCTCACCGGCGATAATATTATAGGTACGGGCGGCAGCGCGTGATTCCATGAATTCAAAACCAATGCCCGCCTGATGAAAGGCCTCGACGAAGCCCTTTTCAGGGAAGACGATGCGCCGCCCTGTGCCGAGAATGAACATTTCCGGCGCATCATCCAGCACCGGCTGCACATCCTGAAGCGTCAGCTCTGACGGGGTTGCTGGTCCCCAGGGGGCAATCAGCGTGGCGGCATGAATCATCATCCCCGTGTGACATCGCTGATCCGGCAACTGGAAATAATCATCACCATAGGAACGTACCAGCGGCGTACCGGCAACAACCGCTGGCGAAATATCCGCCTGAAAAGAGCCGCCCTGCATCACTTAAGGCCGTTCTTCCATGGCTTTAAGGTCTTCCTCAGAAGGCCCGAAGCGACCTTCCAGCATCAGCATCACCGGACTGGCGATAAAAATCGAGGAATAGGTTCCCACCAGAATGCCAACCAGCAAAGCAAACGCAAAGTTATGAATCACTTCACCACCGAGGAAAAACAGCGCCAGCACCACCAGCAAGGTCGTCAGTGAAGTCATCAGTGTGCGCGCCAGTGTCTGATTGATGGAGTTGTTGCAGACCGTAACTTCATCATCGGGATTCTTGCGCTTGTGGTTGGCTTCCATGTTTTCTCGAATGCGGTCAAAGACAACGATGGTGTCATTCAGTGAATAACCAATCACCGCCAGCACCGCCGCTACCACCGGCAGGCTGAATTCAGCGCCGGTAATGGCAAACACGCCCAGCACAATGCTCACATCGTGAAACAGCGCCACATCCGCCCCCAGCGCAAAGCGAAACTGAAAGCGGATAGTGACATAAATCAAAATGGCCAGCATGGCCCACAACACCGCCTGAATGCCTGCTGACGTCAGTTCTTCACCCACCTGCGGGCCGACGAATTCGACACGTCGCATGGTCACGGCATCAGTGCCGAACTTCTTGTGCAAGGCATCGAGTACGGCCGTACTGATTGTGGAAGAATTGCCGTTACTGGCATTTTGCACGCGAATCATGATCTCTTCAGGCGCGCCAAACTCCTGAATCACCGCCTTGCCATAACCTGCCGGCACCAGTGCATCGCGTACATCGGCAATCGATGGCGGCTGCTGGAATTGCACCTCCACCAGCGTACCGCCGGTAAAATCAATGCCAAAGCTCAGTCCGCGCACCTGCGGAAACAGCATGATGATGGACAATAGCACCATCACTGCCGAAAAGCCCAGCGCTATCCTGCGCTTGCCCATAAAATCAATTTTACTGTCTGGTCGAATCAGTTCCATTTCCGGTATCCTTATTGCGCCTTAAATACTGAGTGAGGCTACGCGGCGGCCACGTTGTTCCACCGTCATGGCAATAATGGCGCGGGTGACGGTGATCGCCGTGAACATGGAAGCAACAATACCGACCGACAAGGTAACGGCAAAGCCCTTCACCGGCCCGGTGCCAAACTGGAACAGCACGATGGCGGCAATCAGCGTTGTGATATTGGCATCCATAATGGTTGAAAAGGCCTTGGCATAGCCACTGTCGATCGCAGCCAGCGGCGTTTTGCCCAGATGCAGTTCTTCGCGGATGCGCTCAAAAATCAGGACATTGGCATCAACAGCCATACCAATAGTCAGCACAATACCGGCAATACCAGGCAACGTCAGCGTTGCCCCGATCATGCTCATGGCAGCGACGATCAGCAGCATATTGAAGACCAGCGCCACATTGGCCACCAGGCCAAACATACGGTAATAGACGACCATGAAGATCAGCACCAGAACAGCGCCGATAATGATGGAGTTCATGCCCTGATCAATGGAGTCCTGCCCCAGGCTGGGACCAATGGAGCGCTCTTCCACCACCTCAAGCGGCGCAGGCAGCGCCCCGGCCTTGAGCACAATGGCCAGCGCCCGCGCTTCTTCCGGTGAAAAACTGCCGGTGATCTGTGCCGTACCGCCGGAGATGCGTTCACGAATCACAGGCGCAGAATTGACCGCGCCTTCAAGGATGATGGCAAAGCGTTCGCCGACGTGCTCCTTGGTTAAACGGTCAAATACGCGGGCACCCTTGCTGCTGAATTTCAGCGTGACGGCATATTCGCCATAACGACTGTCGATAGAAACACGCGCATCGGCTACTTCCGTACCGGAAAGCTCTACCCGTTTTTTCAGCAGATAAGGCTGACGAAACGGTTTGCCATTGCGCATTTCTTCCTTGCCATAGACGATTTCATCGCCCGGCGGGATAT
>JALSZZ010000333.1 GCA_027075825.1 Mariprofundaceae bacterium
ATATCCGTTTGCTCTATTTTGGGTCGGCTAAAGGCTATGGCACGTTGGATTGTGCCATATAATATCTGGCTTTCTCTTAGTCAGCGCAAAAGAGGCTAAGGATAAAAATTCCTGGCAGGATGCTTTATTCAAGTATGGGCTGATAAGTAGTGTTGGCTTTACTATAAACAATGAGGCAATAGTTCGTTAATGCAAAGTCTTCTTTTTATCGCCGGACCGCCGAGAAGTGGGACGACTTTATTGTCCCATCTCTTGAATGATCCAGAAAATACCTATCCTATTTTCCCGGAATGTACATATCTGACTAGGGTTATATCACTTTATCATGAGATCCTAAGATATCCTGACAAAACTAGGTATGAAGCCTTCATCAAAGATGATGTTCGATTGGCGAATCTTTTTCGCCCAACAATTGATGAAATGTTACGCAATGCTGTTTCAGGCCTGCCGCAGCGAAAGGTTTTGGTGCTAAAAGACCCCGAACTTTCGAAAGAAATCTGTGCGTTAAAAGATGTTGTATCGTTGCCCTTTAAAATTGTCTGTTGCGTTAGAGACCCTAGAGATGTAATGGTCTCTTGGCTCACTGTTCGAGAAAAACAGGAGGGTGTGGTTAATTTCGAAGAGGAGGCGAGCAAGATTTATTCTTACTTTCATGGCTTGATGAACGGTATGGATATGTATGGAGATAATGTTTTGAAAATAGTCCGATATGAGGATGTTGTTATTCATAGTGAATTTGATCAGTTGACTGAGTTCGCAGGGTTTAAGGTTGGGTTTGTTGATCGAAAGGCAAGTATTACTGGATATGATGTGAGCAGCCCCTTTTACTCTGAAAAATATGGCAAGCCAGTTGATGCAGGCTCAATTGGATCGTACAAAAAAAAACTGTCTGATGATGAAGAGAGCTATATTAATGCGATGTTTTCGGGAGTAATGGCTACATTCGGATATAAAGTGAATGGTTGATTCTCTGCCGAAAGTAAGTTTTCTGTTGCTGACGTATAACCAAGAGTCATATGTTGCTGAGGCAATACGGGGGGCTATTAGTCAGTCTTATGAGTCTTTGGAGATAATTATTTCTGATGACGCTTCTGAAGATGGTACTTTATCAAAGATTTGTGCTGAAGTGGCTGACTATACAGGCCGGCATTCAATAGTGGTAAGAAAGAATTTGGATAACATGGGTATTAACGCACATTTCAATCGATTATTTGAATTGGCATCAGGTGAAATGATCATTGTTGCAGCTGGAGATGATATTTCATATGAAGCAAGGGTTGAGCGAGTAGTGAAGGCATTGAAAAAAGGCGCTTCATGTGTTTTTACGAATGCCCGGCTGATTGATTCTCAGGGGAATGAAAAAGGAAGTTTTGTGAAGCCCGGCTATAAGCACATGCGGAGCTGGCGTGAAATGGTGATTGCTGGAACGCATGGTACTTGGGGGTGTACACTGGCATGGGATCGGAAAGTTTTTGATTTATTCGGCCCCATGCCAACCAATATCCTTGGTGAGGATGCGGTCATTCCGTTTCGTTGTGCGTTGATGGATGGCGTTGAGTATATAGACGAAGAGCTGGTCGGGTATCGTTATCACGGTGACAATGTCTCATTTTGGGTCCGTGAGCAAGGCTTGAGCTATGCAGGTCTGCGTCGCATGGGTATAAAAATAATGCGATTCAAGAGCCAGATGTGTATGAACTGGATGAGAGACCTTGATGTGGCATGCAGCAGGGGGCTGATCAAGGAGGCTGATAGGGAGTGGGGTGAGGCCGTATTGGAAGAGAATATCCAGTTATTTAATGACACCAAAATGTTATTGATGGCCCCCCTTTGGAAAATGTTGTTGTTGTTTCCTGTTTGTTTTGTCGTTCATACAGCGGCAATGTTGAAGCATGTCTCAATGGCTATCGCAATTAAGCAGACAGCATGGAAGCTGTTAAACGGAGTTCTTCATTACCGGTTTCCTGCTGTCCATCAAAAGATTCGGACTTTTCTGGGGAGAAATACATGAGTGAGTTGTCTTCAGAGAGGGGTTCTCAGACTCATAACGAGTATTTTGGCTATCTGAAGAAAAGGTCTGTTCTCGGTCGATTATATCGGGAGTGGTGGCTATATCCTCGAATAGTGCGTTTGCTTCGGGGTGAGGTTCTTGACTTCGGGTGTGGTATTGGTGACTTCATCAGGTTTCGTCCGGGAACTGTCGGAGTCGATATCAATCCGTATAATGTCGATTTCTGCCGATGCCGCGGGCTGGATGCGCATCTGATCAAGGACGGCGGCATTCCTTTTCCGAACGAAGCCTTTGATGCGGTGACCATGGATAATGTGCTGGAGCATATCCCGGCCGCAGATGTATCTGCCGTGCTGAACGAGGTTTCAAGGGTGTTGCGGCCGGGAGGCATGCTGTTGATTGGCGTGCCCGGTATAAAGGGCTATGCGGCGGATGCTGATCATAAAGTGTTTTATGATGACCTGTCGCTGTGTCGGCTTATGCAGCGGCATGGCTATATCGTTCACGAACTTTTCCATATGCCATTGCCGTTTGCTTTCCTTGGACGGTTTTTGCGGCAGTATTGCACCTATGGCATCTTCGGAAAACGGCACTGATGTGCAAAATGCACCGCTTTGCTCTGTTATTATTGTCAATTTTAATGCAGGAAAACTGCTGACGGACTGTGTGTGCTCGGTTCTCGTTGCGACAACACCGGTGGAGGTGCTGGTTGCGGATAATGGCAGTTCGGATGACAGCCTGGACCGGTTGCGGCGCCAAGTCAGTGATGCGCGCCTGCATGTGATTGAGAATCATGCAAACCTGGGCTTTGCCAGGGGCTCGAATATCGCCCTGGCCCAGGCGCAAGGCGAATACCTGTTGTTTCTCAACCCGGATTGCACCATTGAAGCGGACACCATCGAATGCATGATTGAACATAGCCGGAAGTTACCGGAGGCCGGAATGATGGGCTGTCTGATTCGCAATGAAGACGGCAGCGAACAGGCCGGCGCGCGAAGGCGCGTGCCGACGCCCTGGCGAGCCATGGTTCGTTTTCTCGGGCTGACTTCACTTTTTCCACATTCTCCGCGCTTTCGCGATCTGAACATGCATGAGCTGCCGTTGCCGGAGAAGCCGGTTGAAGTCGAGGCGATTTCCGGTGCATTCATGTTTGTACGGCGTGATGCACTGGAGGACGTTGGTCCGCTGGATGAAGGCTATTTTCTCCATTGCGAGGATCTGGACTGGTGCATGCGCTTTCGCCAGAAGGGCTGGAAGGTCATGTTTGTGCCGGATGTCGAGGTGGTGCATGCCAAGGGTGGTTGCAGTACGGACCGGCACCTGCGCGTCGAATGGCATAAGCATTGCGGCATGGTGCGTTTTTATCGCAAGTTTTTTCGTTATCAATATCCGCTGCCATTCATGCTGCTGATCGTGTGTGCGGTCTGGGGCCGTTTCGCCCTGCTTGCCACCGGTTGCACATTGAAGAAGTTCAGGCAGGCATGAAGGTTCTGGTTACTGGCGCCACCAGCATGATTGGTGATTTTCTTCTGCCGTTGCTTTATCAGCAGGGGTATGAAGTACTGGCCACCAGTCGCAAGCCTCATGAAGCGCAGGAAGGCATCGACTGGTATCAGCTGGATTTATGCAGCCCTGATTCCCTGCAGGTGATCGACCATGCGGATGTGTGGATCAATATCGCCTCATTGTCACTGTTGACAGCGGCAGCGGAACAACATGCCGAACGGCTCGGCGTTCGGCGCATGATTGCCTTCAGCTCCACGAGCAAATTTACCAAGGCGGATGCCCGTTCATCGGTTGATCGCCGGATGGCGCATGGCCTGCGGGAGCATGAGGACCGCCTGGAGGCCTTTTGTCGTCGGCGGAATATCAATGTGCAGATTCTTCGTCCTACGCTGATTTATTGCCGCGGGCGAGACAAAAACGTGACCGCCATTATGGACGTTATTTGTCGTTTCGGAGTGTTTCCGCTGGTGGGCGGAGGCAAGGGACTACGCCAGCCGGTGCATGCGGAAGATCTGGCCATTGCCTGTATACAGATTCTGCAGCAGGCGAACCTTCCCAGCCGGGGCTATAATCTGAGTGGTGGTGAAACGCTGAGCTATCGCGCCATGGTGGAGCGTATTTTTCAGGCCATGGGCAAACCTGTGCGCATCGTGAATGTGCCGTTGTTTCTGTTTCGCTGGGGGATTGTGGTCGCGCGCCTGATTCCGCATTGTCGCTATTTAACGACGGATATGGCCTGCCGTATTATGAAGGACATGGCATTCTCCCATCGTGCCGCCAGTGAAGACTTTGGCTATGATCCGCGAGCCTTTAATCCATGAGGTCAGGCGGGGAACGTATTGTGCTGGTTATTGTCTGGAGGAATGATTATCATACGGGCTGCTCTTTTCAGGCGGTTCTTAAAATATGTGGATGCGCGTTCTTATATTGCTATTAGTTTTTGTTGCTTCTCCTGCAGGTGTATTCGCAGGCGTTGCCTCCACATTGCTTGGCCCTACTTTTCCGGCAGGCGTTCCTGCCATTGTTCCTGCATCCCTGAATAATCCTCAGGGCGTGGCCCGCGATGCGCTGGGCAATGTCTATATCGCGGATACAGGTAATCATCGTGTATTGAAAAGGGATGTGAATGGCGTAGTGACGGTTGTTGCCGGTACCGGTGTGGCCGGTTTTTTTGGTGATGGTGGCCCGGCAACGGCTGCGCAGCTGAACACCCCCGTGGATGTCGAGGTGGATGCCACGGGCAATGTCTATATCGCCGATTCCCTGAACCATCGCATTCGCAAGGTCGGTGCGCTCACAGGCCTGATAAGCACGATTGCCGGTAATGGCGTGACGACGTTTCCGGTGGGTGATGGCGGATTGGCCACTGCGGCAACGCTGAACACGCCGAAAGGCCTGGATGTTGATGCTGCCGGCAATCTGTATATTGCCGATACGTTGCATCATCTGGTGCGCAAGGTGGATGTGCTGGGCGTGATTTCCCGTGTGGCGGGGACCGGTGTGGCAGGATTCTCGGGGGATACGGGGCTGGCGGTTGCCGCGCAACTGAATACGCCGCGCGATGTGGCCGTGGATCCTGCGGGCAATATCTATATCTCGGATCAGATGAATCACCGTATCCGCAAGGTTGACATCAATGGCGTAATTGCAACGTTTGCCGGAACAGGCACGCCCGGCTATCTGGGGAATGGTGGGGATGCCTCGCTGGCACAATTGCATCAGCCCGCCGGCATTGATGCCGATGCCGATGGTCGCGTGTATGTGGCGGATACGCTTAACCATCAGATTCGCATGATTGATACCAATGATGTGATTATCGCCCTGATGGGCGTTTCGGCGACGCCGACAGGCATCGGCACGGCGGTTGGGGATGGTCTTCATTCCAAGCAGGCCAGTCTGCACCTGCCCAATGATGTGGTGGATACTCCCGGCGATGCATTGCTGGTTGCCGATACGACCAATAACCGCGTGCGCCATGTCACCGGAGGCGATACGGACTGGGATGATGTGCCGAATGCGACGGATGCCTTCCCTCTCGATCCGGCAGCATCTGTGGATAACGATGGTGATGGTGCTCCGGATGCATGGAATGTACCAGCAGCCGGGCCGCCGGTTATAACAGGCGCCTCCCTGATGCAGATTGGCGCGTCTCCATTGAAGCTGGATGAATTCCCGGCCGATCCGCTACGCCAGGTTTCACCCAAGGAGATTCCGTTCGGCGTGAATCTGGCGGGCGCTGAATTTTCGCCAAACAGATTGCCGGGCATTTATGCCACCGATTATATCTATCCGAATGTCGCCGAGCTGGATTATTACCGCACCAAGGGGTTCACGTATCTGCGCTTGCCCGTGCTCTGGGAGCGTTTGCAGCCGACACTGAACGGGCCATTGGATGCGGCGGAGCTGGCTCGGTTGGATGCTCTCGTGGCTGAAGTGCGCGCCCGCAAGATGAAGCTGATTATCGACCTGCATAATTTCGGGAAGTACCGGGGAGTGGTATTGACTGCTACGCAACTGGCGGATTTCTGGAGCCGCATGGCTACTCATTATGCAGCCGAAGCAGCCATTTTCGGCTATGATCTAATGAATGAGCCGAATATGGCCGGGGTATGGCAGGCGGCAGCACAGGCGGCAGTGAATGCCATTCGTGCCGTGGATACGACACATGCGATTATTGTCGCCGGCGATGCATTCAGCACGGCATTTCACTGGGAACAGCAGAATCTGAATTTTGTGATTACCGATCCGGCGAATAACCTGATTTATGAGGCACACCAGTATTTTGATGCCGATGCGTCCGGTCAGTATATCGGTGCCAATGGCGTGAAATATCATCAGACCTATCAGAGTGCGCATGGCACGCGCACGTATAACGATGTGTTTGCCGAACGTCTGTATGTGTTTGTCGGCTGGCTGAAAAAGCATGGTTATCGCGGCATGCTGGGCGAGTTTGGTGTGCCGGCGGCGACTGGTCTTGATCCTGCATGGGTCAATCTTTTGCCGCCTCTGCTGACGTATTTGCAGAGTGAAGGGGTCGGCTGGACATACTGGGCGGGTGGACCCTGGTGGGGAACGGATGCGATGAGTATTGAGCCTGCCAGCCTGGTTAATGGCCCGGACCGGCCGCAAATGCAGGTGATGCTGCCATTGATGGACAGCGACGGTGATGGCGTGACCAATGATCAGGATGCGTTTGCCAGTGATTTTGTGGCCTGGCTGGACGGTGATGGAGATGGCCATCCGGATGCCTGGAATCCTGCTGCAACGCAGGCACAGATTGATGCCTCCGGGCTGATCTTTGATGAATTCCCGAACGATCCGACACGCTGGCATGTGTCTCCGATTGCCAATAATGATTTGGCTACAACATCTTCCGGGCAGGCCGTCGTTATTAATGTGCTGGCAAATGATTTTGATCCCAATCCGCTGGATCCGATTGCACTGTTTTCGGCTGATGGCAGCAGTGCCAGCGGAGGGAGTGTGGTGAGCAATGCGGATGGCACGATTACCTATACGCCTTTATGTTCATTCGCGGGGACGGATTCGTTTCTGTACACGATTCAGGATTTGAAAAAAGCTACGGCAACGGCAGGGGTGACGATTACGGTTCTGCCTGTGGATGCGGACGGTGATGGCATCATGGATTGTGTGGATGCCTTTCCCAACGACCCGGCAGCTTCGCAGGACAGCGATGGGGATGGTCATCCGGATGCATGGAATGCGAATGCAACGCAAGCACAGATTGCGGCGTCAGCGTTGACGCTGGATGCGTTCCCCAATGACCCTGCCGCTTCGCTTGATACGGATGGGGATGGTCATCCTGATGCCTGGAATGCGAATGCCACGGCAGCGCAGATTGCGGCCTCGCAGCTGACGCTGGATGCGTTCCCGAACGATCCATTGCGCTGGAATAAAAGCCCACATGATTTTGACGGAGATGGTATATCGGATATTTTGTGGCGGAATACCCGCACAGGCGGAAATCTTGTCTGGACGGTGAATGGCGCAGGCCGCAAGGGCGCCTATTGGTTGCCAAAGATGAGCAAGCGATGGGGCTGGACGGTTGCCGGGGTTGGCGATTTTGACGGAGATGGTATATCGGATATTTTGTGGCGGAATACCCGCACAGGCGGAAATCTTGTCTGGACGGTGAATGGCGCAGGCCGCAAGGGCGCCTATTGGTTGCCAAAGATGAGCAAGCGAT
>JALSZZ010000334.1 GCA_027075825.1 Mariprofundaceae bacterium
GCCTGCAGCAGCAACTGGAAGAGGCGCAACAGCGTGTTAAACAGTTGCAGGACGAACTGAATACCGTCGCCGGCGCAGACGTGCAAGCCCAGCTCATGAAAGTTCAGGCCAGCGCAGGCTGGGCAAAAGGTAAAGGCAAGCGTGATTTTGATCTGTTCATCCAGGGTCTGAAGGCTCTTCCCGGCGAAGATTTGCATCTGGTGATTGATGCTACCGGCTCCATGCACGGGGCGACCAGCTTTTTGATTCCGGTGTTGCGCCTGATCGCCATTCGTTCAGGCAAAAAGCTTTCCTACGTCTCCTGGTATGGCGACAGGCAAACGGGCACCTACCATGGCACCATGGGAGAAATGTTTGATCAGCTGATGAAAGACGCGCCTTTCGTAGGCACGGAAGAAACCATCGGCCACACCTTCAGTGAAATTGGCCGCAACAGCCCGCCGCCAGGCGCTTATATGCTGATCGGTGACGAACCATCAACCGACACCATTCATTATCACGCAATTCCCGCGCCGGTATTTACCCTGCCGCTGGGCAATCATGATTCGCGAACCGAAGTTGCTTTTCAGCGACTGGCTGAATATACAGGTGGCCGTATGCTGCAAATTCAGTTAAAATGAACAGGAAAGAGCGGCTATGGCAATGGCTGACCAATACCTTGCCCGGAGAAGCCTTTCGCCTTGAAACGCTGGCGGGCGATGCCTCTTTTCGCCACTATAGCCGCGTGATCAGGGAAAGTGGTGAAACCCTGATTCTGATGGATGCGCCGCCACCGCAGGAAGATGTTCGCCCCTTTTTGCAACGGGCCGCAGAATTGCGTCAGGCAGGCGTGCGCACACCGCAGGTGCTTGCACAGCATGAGCAGCAAGGCTTTTTGCTGCTCGAAGATTTTGGTGATATGACCTGGGCGCAGGCTCTGCAGGAGGGGTATGAGCTGACACCGCTGCTGCATGATGCCCTGCGGCAATCACATGCCATGCAAGCGATTCCCGCATCTGTTTACCAGCGCTGGCCAGCTTTTGATAGCGAGCGAATCCGTCGCGAGTGCAGCCTGTGGACAGACTGGTTTTTGCCTTACATCGCCAGACAGGCGCTGACGGCAACAGTGCGGCAGCAAATGCTACAGAATCTGACCACCGTCTTCCTGCCACTAACGACGTTGCCACAGGTTGCCGTGCACCTGGACTTCCACAGCCGCAATCTGATGCTGCCATCATCAGGCCTGCCGTTAGGCGTGATTGATTTTCAGGATGCCGTTGCCGGGCCTGTCACCTACGATCTCGCTTCACTGCTCTATGACTGTTATCAGCAGTACCCGGAGCCTTTGCGCCATCAATGGAGCCTGCGTTTTTTTCATCAGCTACCACGGGCGCTGCAAGCTGCCTTCGATGATGCCACTCACTGGCACCGCATACTGCAATTAACCGCCCTGCAACGCCACTTCAAGGCCATCGGTATTTTTGCCCGCCTGGCACACCGTGACGGCAAACAGCAGTTTCTGGCGGAAATCCCATTAACCTGCCAGCACATGCAGCAGGAACTGAATGTATTTTCCGGCATTATGCCACCGGCACTGCGTGAACTGGTTCTCAATAGCACAGAAAGCTTTCTTGAACATTTCGGGAATTCACTTACGATTTCAAGCTGAACAATCTGTTAAAAATCGCACGAATCACTTGCAAAACGCTTGATGAATGGACTGCAATACCACATCAGGAGCTTACAGGTGAGGCTATGCGCCGAAGTTTCAGACTGGAAAGATGCCGATACGCAGCCAGAAGAGAAGCGCTGGAGGTTTAAACAATGAATCACAGGTTCATGTCAATGGAACCCACCAACCAGACTTTTCAGGAATTGCTGAGTAATGGGGTGAGGTATATCGTACCGAGGTTTCAGCGTGATTACACCTGGTATCAGGAACAATGGGAAGATTTATGGGCTGATATTGAAACCCTGGATCAGGAACATTTTCACTACATCGGCTACATTGTCTTGCAAAGAAAAGGCGCACACGATTTTGAAGTGGTGGATGGTCAGCAACGTCTGGTGACTCTGTCTTTGCTTGTTTTGGCAGCCATGCGCCAGCTCAGGCAGCTTGTTGACGCTGGCGTGGAAGCCACGGAAAACAGTGAGCGCATCCGTGTTTTAACCGAGCGTTTTATTGGTTCTAAAAATCCGATCTCGCTCAAAGTGGACAGTAAGCTTTCGCTCAACAGAAATAACGGTGCCTACTTTAAGGCGATTTGCTCCAATCTGGATGCGCCGCGTCGTCGCGGCCTCACCGTCACTAACCGGCTGTTGTACAAGGCCTTTGATTTCTTTTGCGAAAAAGAAATGGGTGACAGCGGCGCTGAGATTGCCAAATTTGTTGAGCAAGTGACATCCAGCATGGTATTTACCAAAATTGTGGTGCAGGATGATCTTAACGCCTACAAGGTATTTGAAACACTCAATGCTCGTGATGTCCAGCTTTCCACCCCCGATCTGATCAAAAACTACCTGTTCTCTGTCATCACCCGCAATCATGACGTGCCTGACGAAGACCTTGACGAACTGGACGCAGACTGGTCTGTAATTGTGGATCAGTTGGGAGAAAGCAATTTTACGGATTTCATCCGTTACCATCATAATTTCCAGAAAACACTGGTAACCAAGAAAGATCTTTTCACCTCGGTCAGAAAGCTGACTGACACGCCTGAATCGGCATACGCCTATCTGCGTTCATTAACCATCCACGCCCCTCTCTATGCATCGCTGCAAAACCCACATGATGGCAGGTGGGAACAACAACTGGATCACCAGCAATTGAGAGTCTTGAGAATTTATCTGGAGGGACTGCGTTTATTTAATATCAAGCAACCTTTTACCATACTGATGGCCGCCTTCACAACATTCTCAAAGGATGAGTTCATCAAGCTGGCAAAATACCTGTATGTTCTTTCCATCCGCTACAACGTGATCTGTCACCAATCAGCCAATGAGCAGGAAAAAGCCTATAATCAAATCGCCATAAAAATCCATACCGGAGATTTTTCTCGTGCCAGTCATGTAAAAAACAGCGAGCAATTCAAACGTCTCTACCCGAAAGATGATAGCTTTATCAACAGCTTCGGGTTCCATAAAATGCCCGGCAGGCAAACAGCAAAAAAGATTCGTTTCCTGCTGTCACAAATCGAATCCCATCTTGGTCATCAGACAGATTACATAAAAACGACACTGGAGCACGTTTGCCCCTACCATCCCGATGAGCATTGGCACGATTATTTTGGTGAAGGCATCAATGACATACAGGATCGCCTTGGTAATATGGTATTACTGGATGTTGACCACCTGAAACGCGCTGAATTCACCGACAAAAAAAGGCTTACAGTACAAGCCACTTCATGCTTGCCAAAAAGGTAGCTGAATACGCAGAGTGGAACCTGCAAAACCTGAACGATTATCAGGCATGGCTTGGCAGAAAAGCGGCAGAAACCTGGCAGGTGGAGTAATTAGTCTGCCAGGAGTCTGTCAGACTGTGGCAATCGTCACGAGAAATAGCGGAATCGGGTCAAATATACGGCCCGTTTGCGGCGAATAGCAGCGCTGTTTAACAAAGACAGGGCGAAGATTTGACCAATATCCGGTTTTTCGTAGCAGATTTGCCAAAGCCCGACAGACTCCCGGAGGCAACAAGGTGTTTACTTCTCCTCTTTCTTGTCACCCTTCTTGTGGTCTGCGCATGGGTTCTTGTCCGCGCATGGGTTCTTGTCCGCGCAAGGGTTGGCTGCGCATGGGTTCTTGTCCGCGCAAGGATTGGCTGCGCATGGATTCTTGCCTGCGCAAGGGTTGGCCTCATGGGCACTGGCAGTCATCGGCAGCATGGCAGCCGCCGCGAACAAGCTGGTAATGGCAATATGAATCAAGCTCTTTTTCATTAATGAACTCCTGTAAAAGATTGATGAAGCGTCCAAAGCTTCTGAAAGAAAGACTTCCCCCTCTTCCATTGGCAGAAACCTTCATCTGCGAGGAGTCGCCGACAAGGTGGAATTATTACACGGCTGTCACCGACTGGGTTGCAACGGTGCCTGATAACGAAAAGTAAGTGGCGTTGACACAGGCCTGTTGTTAACCAAACCCGGATCCCCGACATCAAGTCGTGCTCCCGGTGCGGATGCCCGTGATTCAAACTCATTCCGGTGACGCTGATGTTTTGATCATGCAAAAAAGTGTTGACAGCCGAAAAGGCAACGCTAAAGTTCGCCTCGCTCGACGCGGGTATAGCTCAGCTGGTAGAGCGCAACCTTGCCAAGGTTGAGGTCACCGGTTCGAACCCGGTTACCCGCTCCAGTCCCAGAGGGGAGGCTTTGTCCTCCTCTCTTTTTCTTTGCAGATGGCAGGGTGGCTCAGTGGTACGGCGGAGGACTGCAAATCCTTTATTCGCGAGTTCGATTCTCGCCCCTGCCTCCATCTCCCGGGGCATTCACATCTGTTAAAAACACATGATTCACCTCAGTTCTGTTTGATTTTCTTCACGCACGGCAAACTGCTGCTCAATGCACCGGATGCATGCCGCAAAACGATCGTAATCTTTTGACACCTGAATAAAAAAACGCAACATACGGCAGCCCGGTGAGGGCATTTTGTGTTCAGGAGTTGCATGTGCAACAAAAGATGATCCGTTCTCTTTCACTGAAAGAGCAAACCCTGGGGGACACCCTCTCCCGCTTCAGTCGCTATTGGTGGTTGATATGGAAGCGCACACCAGTTCACCATCCCCGAAAACTTGTCCCTTATCTTTCCGTATTTTTATTCCTGCTGGCAATGCTGCCGGGCGAGGATGTCCGCGCCAGCATTCGCGTGCCGCATGTGGAGTGGCTGGATGCCGTACCTGAAGCCTCACCTGTCGGCAAGCCGTGGGATCATATCCTGCAACAAGGCGATGTCAGCAGCAGCGTTTTGCAAACCATGGGTTTCAGTTATCAGGACGTGCTGGATATGAGCAAGGCCAGCAAGGCGGTGTTTCCCTTTCGCAAAATGCGCAGTGGCCATCGTCTGCAACGTCAGAATGAGGGTGATGTCATCCGCGTGTTGTACGATGTCGATGCTGAGCAACAGTTGCAACTGGAAAAACAGGCCGATGGCAACTGGCAGGCGAGCATGCAGCCACGGCCATTGCGGCGCTTCCGTCATTACGCGCATGGCGTGATTCATAACAGTCTGTTTGTGGACGCTGGCAAAGCAGGTCTGGATGAGCGAACCACCATGGCGCTGATCGACGTTTTTGCCTGGGATATTGATTTCGCTCGTAACCTGCGTGAAGGCGATACCTTTGATGTGTATTATGAAGAAGCCTGGGATGAGCGGGGGCAGCTTGTCAGCTCGGCCATTATTGCCGCTGAGTTCGTCAACCGGGGCAAACATTACACAGCAGTTCGCTACACCAGTAAAAAAGGCAAAACCGGTTATTATGCCCTCGATGGCTCCAACCTGAAAAAGGATTTTCTCAAGGCACCGGTCAAATATTCACGCATTTCTTCGCGTTTTTCGCGTGCCAGAAAGCATCCGATTCTCGGCTACACGCGGGCGCATAAAGGCGTGGATTATGCAGCGCCGACAGGAACACCTATCCACGCTGTGGCTGATGGCGTGGTCAGGGAAGCTGGCCGCCACGGTGGCTATGGCCGCTATATACGCATTGACCACCGGCACGGCATCAATACCCGTTACGGGCATCTGAGCCGTTATGGCAAAGGCATTCATCGTGGTGTGCATGTAACACAGGGCCAGGTGATCGGCTATGTTGGCATGAGTGGACTGGCAACGGGGCCACATCTGCATTTTGAATACCGCCTGGGCAACAAAGCCATCAATCCGCTGAGCGTGCGCAGTCATGCTGGCGAACCGATTGCGACCAGTGAAATGCCACGCTACAAAACAGCTTCCCGACGCATCTATCAGGTGTTAAAGCGTTATGCCGAAAATCTGAACAACAGCCAATGGGGATGACAAGCGCCCCCACCAGCCTGCCCTCTGCCGTTGAATCAGAACGCTGGCTTAACAAAGCCAGACGGGTATTTGATATTGAAATCAGGGCCTTGCAGGTAGTCGAACAGAAACTTGGCGATGCCTTTTGCGAAGCCGTTGCCTGTATTCTGAATCTTCCTGGCCGTCTGGTCGTCGTTGGCATGGGAAAGTCGGGCATTATTGCCCGTAAAATGGCGGCGACCTTTGCTTCTACGGGCACACCGGCGTTTTTTGTGCATGCCGCTGAAGCACAACATGGTGATCTGGGCATGATTACCCGACATGATGCGGTATTACTGCTTTCGCATAGTGGTGAGACAGCGGAAGTCTGCAATTTATTGCCGGTGCTGCGCGGCCTTGGCGCGCGCCTGATTGCCATGACAGGCAATCCCCGCTCCACACTGGCCATGCATGCCGATATTGTGCTGACGATTCCCGTGAAACAGGAAGCCTGTCCGCTTAATCTGGCTCCAACAGCTTCGACCACAGCAACGCTGGCGCTGGGTGATGCGCTGGCTGTGGTGGTGCTTAAGGAGCGCGGTTTTCGTGAAGAAGATTTTGCCCGCGTTCACCCTGCCGGAAGCCTTGGTCGCAAACTGATGAAGGTTGCCGATGTCATGCATCGCAAGGTGCCGCTGGTAGAAGGCTCTCAGGCCTTGCGCGATGCGATCACCACCATGAGCAGTTATCGTATGGGAATTACCGGCGTGCAATGTCAGGGGCTGCTGCAAGGTTGCATCAGCGATGGTGATCTGCGGCGGATTCTGGAATCCGGCGAAGTTGACCTCTCAGCGCCTGCTGCGAACTATATGCATCGCAATCCCCATTGCGTGGATGGCAATATACTGGCCAGCGAAGCCGTGCGCATCATGGAAGATTACAAGGTAACATCATTATTCGTGGGCAACGACGGGAACGTCGAAGGTATTGTTCATCTGCATGATTTGCTGCAAGGTGGGCAATCATGACGATGGCTACAGGCAAGCAGCAGTTTCCTTTTGAGCGGGCAAAGCAAGTGCGCCTGCTGGTGCTGGATGTTGATGGTGTGTTGACCGATGGCCGGGTGATTATGCTGGATGGTGGTGAAGAGGCCAAAGGCTTTCATGTGCGCGATGGTCACGGGATCAAGATGTTGCAGCGCTGTGGCATACAGGTGGCGATTCTCACCGGCAGAAGCTCCACCGTGGTTGCCAGGCGGGCTGAAGATCTGGGCATTGAACTGGTCACCCAGGGCTGCCTGAACAAGGACGAAGGCATGAATCGCTTGTGCGCAGAAGCAGCAGTGAGCCGCTCCGCCTGTGCTTATATGGGTGATGATATCGTTGATCTTCCGGCCATGAACGGCTGCACCCTGGCAACCGCTCCCCATGATGCGCATCAGGCCGTGCGCGCGAGCGCCCACTGGGTTTCTTCGGCGATCGGCGGGCGCGGTGCAGTGCGTGAACTGGCAGAGGGGCTGCTTCTCGCTCACCGCAAGTGGCATGAAATCGTGCAGCAACGCTATGGCGTAAGCCCGGCCGATGCCGGCTGGACGCAGCTTTCCTGATGCGGGCCGCGAAACAATCTTCAACCCCATGCCAGACGTGTTCAAATACGTTTCATTCTTTTTTCATTTTAAGATGGAACATTCCCCCTGTTGTGTTGATAACACAACCACATACCATAGCTCAAGGAGAGTAATCTTGCGATATTGTATTCGTTCGGCTCAGC